>JAILKU010000169.1 GCA_024693505.1 Bacteroidaceae bacterium
GCAACAATACGCCCGAGAACTTCGCCAAGGCCCTCCGCGATGCCCGCGACTACGCCGACCGACATCCCCAGCAGGTGCCCCTCATCACCATCAACAGCTGGAACGAGTGGACGGAGACGAGCTACCTGGAGCCTGACAACGTAAACGGCTACGGCTATCTGGAGGCCGTGAAGAAGGTGTTTGTGGATGGGGAATAGTCGCGATATAAGACAATGAGTAGGATGGTTAACCCAGAGGAGCTGATAGATAAGTACTATGCCGGCCAGCCAGGACTGGAGCGCATCCTGCTGCTCCACAGTCAGGCCGTAGCCAGGAAGGCGCTTGACATCGCCGCAGCCCATCCGGAATGGCAGATGGATACTGCCTTCCTGCGCGAAGCGGCAATGCTGCACGACATCGGCATCATCTTCACCGATGCGCCAGGCATAGAGTGCTATGGTACAGAACCTTATATCTGTCACGGCGTGCTGGGTGCCGAACTGCTTCGTCGTGAAGGGCTGCCTCGGCATGCCCGAGTGGCGGAACGGCATACTGGAACCGGTCTTACGCGCCAGGCCATCGAAGCTCATCACCTGCCTCTGCCCGACTGCGACTTTACGCCCGAAACGCTCGAGGAGAAACTCATCTGCTATGCTGATAAGTTCTTTTCGAAGACGCGGCTCGACGAAGAGAAGACGCCGTCGCAAGTCGTGAAGAGTCTGACGCGCTTCGGCCAGGAGAGCGTTGACCTCTTTCTTCAATGGAACAACTTTTTTACATTATGAAACGATTCGGATTATATCGCCTCTTACTTCTCCTCCTCTCAGCTACAAGCCTGACAGCAATGGCGCAAAGGGAGAAGACCACCTTCCAGACGGCCGGGCAGTGGAAGCCGACAACCGATGTGCGCTCTGACGTTGTGATGGTCTATGGCGCCAACGACCGGCCTGGGATGACCTTCAGGGAGAGGGTGGAGTCGTGGCGCAGGCGCGGCTATACGACCCACTTCATGACGGGCATTGCCTGGGGCGACTACCAGGACTACTTCCAAGGCAGTTGGGACGGGCAGACCCACATGGACGAGGGACAGGTGAGAATGAACGGCGAAATGGTGATGCACGGAGCAGGCGTGCCCTATATCGTGCCGACTGAGAACTATCTGAAATACTTCAAGGAGCGACATATCCGACCCGTCATCGATGCGGGCATAGACGCTATCTTCCTGGAGGAACCCGAGTTCTGGGCCTTCAGCGGATACAGCGAGTCGTTCAAGCGCGAGTGGCAGGCCTATTACGGCTTCCCCTGGCGCCCTCAGCACGAGTCGGCCGAGAATACTTATCTGTCGAACAAACTGAAGTACCACCTCTATTACCGCGCCCTCGACGAGGCTTTCCGCTACGCCAAGGCGTATGGCAGGGAACGGGGCCTGGACGTCCGCTGCTATGTGCCCACCCACTCGCTGCTCAGCTATGCCCAAATCCTGATGATATCGCCCGAGGCCTCGCTGGCTTCGCTGGAGAGTTGCGACGGCTACATCGCACAGGTCTGGACGGGTACTTCGCGCGTACCGAACTACTTTAACGGCACTTCGCGCGAGAGGGTCTTCGAGGCCGCCTTCCTGGAGTACGGCTGCATGGAATCGATGACGCGCCCGACGGGCCGCAAGATGTTCTTCCTGACCGACCCCATCGAGGATCGGGCACGCGACTGGGAAGACTATAAGCGCAACTATCAGGCCACCTTCACCGCCCAGCTGCTCTATCCGCAGATAACCGACTACGAGGTGATGCCCTGGCCCGACCGCATCTATGAGCGCCTGTACTTCGTCAGTGCCAACAGTCAGGAGAAGGCGCTCATACCCCGTTTCTACTCCACCCAGATGCAGGTGATGATAAACGCCCTGAACGATATGCCGCTGGCCAGTACGAAGGTGAGCGGCTCGCAGGGCATTAGTGTGATGATGGGCAACTCCCTCATGTTCCAGCGCTCGCCCGTCAAGGTGCAGGGCTACGACGATCCGCAGCTCTCGAACTTCTACGGCCTGGCCCTTCCGCTCGTAAAGCGTGGCGTGCCTGTCAGCATTACTCATCTGGAGAATACCGGCTATGCCGATACCTGGAAGGATACGAAGGTGCTGCTGATGACCTATTCGTGTATGAAACCGCTTGATCCCAGCAGCCACCAGCACATAGCCGACTGGGTGAGGCGAGGAGGCCGGCTCATCTATTGCGGGCGCGACGACGACCCCTATCAGAGCGTATTGGAGTGGTGGAACCAGAAGGGCAACGACTATGCTGCACCCTCGGAGCACCTGTTCGAACTGATGCAGATGTCGCGAAGACCAGGAGAGGGCAGCTACCGCTTCGGCCGCGGCTCAGTACAAATCATCCGGCAGGACCCCAAGGAGTTCGTCTTGACAGCAGGCGGAGATGCTCCCCTGATGGAAGCCGTAGAACAGGCCTATGGCCGGTTGGAGCTGAAGAACAGTTTCTACCTGGAGCGCGGACCCTACGTACTGGGAGCCGTCCTGGACGAGAATGTGACGGGCAGCGAGCCAATGAGAATCAGAGGCCGCTACATCGACCTCTTCGATCCCAAGTTGCCTTGTCTCGACGAAAAAGTGGTACAGCCAGGCGAACAGACCTTCCTCTACGACCTGAAGAAGGTGAAGAACCGTCGTAGGCCACAAGTGCTGGCTGCTGCCTCGCGCCAGTATGACGAGGAGAGGACTCGCCACACCTATGCCTTCACAGCCAAGAGTCCTGCCAATACGGATAATGTGATGCGCATTCTCTTGCCCCAAGAGCCTAAGAACGTTGATGCGGACGTCAGCTCACAAAGTAGCTGGGATGAGGCCTCGCATACCCTGCTCCTGCAGTTCGAGAACAGACCAGATGGTGTGCGAGTGAAGATAGAATGGTAGAACGAGAACGATGTTTATGAAGCAATATTTAATCACCTTTTTCTCTTGCCTGCTGATGTTCAGCGTTACGGGCAAGGTAAATGCGCAAGAGGATCCCTCCGTTAAGAATGTGCGGAGACTGACCAACCTGCCCCACGTTTACATCAACACTTTCGACGGATATGGCATCTATAGCAAGACTGAGTACGTCTACGCCAGAATGTGGTACGTTGACGAAGAGGATAATGTGCAGTTCTATGATTCCCTGATGATTCGCGGGCGAGGAAATGCTACATGGGGCCTGGCTAAAAGACCCTACAAACTGAAATTCCAGAATAAGGAGAAACTGCTGGGCAAGGGATACGCCAACGCCAAGAAGTGGACGCTGCTGGCTAATCATGGCGACAAGACGCTTATCCGCAACGCCGTAACCAGCCTTATGGGCGAGCGGGCTGGCCTCAAGTTCAATCCGGCTGCCAAGTTTGTCGACCTTACGCTCAACGACCGATATCAAGGGAATTACCAGATCTCCGATCAAGTGGAAGTGCGTCCCCATCGCGTTAATATAGCTGAACAGGATTTTCCCCTGACCGATGACTCAGACATTAGTGGCGGCTATTTGCTGGAGGGTGACGGTTCAGCTGAATTCCGCACCAGCACTTATTGGAGTGATGAAGCACAACGGAACCTACCTCCTGATGGTTTCTATTCCAGTCGGAGTAATGTCCCCGTTCGTATCCACTATCCTGATGCAGAGGAACTCGACCGTAGGCAGGTAGCCTATATCCGTCAGTTCATCAACCGCTTCGACCAGAGGCTCTTTGCCAACAATTATGACGACCCCATCGAGGGCTATCGCCCGCTTGTGGATTCCATATCGCTCGCCAATTGGTATATCTGCTCGGAAATCTCCGCCAATGTGGATGCTTTCTGGAGTACCTACTTTTATAAGGAACAGACCGATGAACGCCTTTTCTGGGGCCCTCTGTGGGACTATGATATAGCCTACAACAACGATAACCGCGAACGGGTCGGCAGAGGTAATAATACCACCTTGCAGTTGATGTCCGATGTAGGTTATGGCAATGTCAGGAACTGGGTGCAGCGTATGTGGAGGGACCCCTGGTTCCAGAAACTCATCTATCGCCGCTATACAGAACTCATAGACGGCGGTATGGAGGATTATCTTAACCAGAAGATAGATAGCCTGGTGCAGCTTATGAACGCTTCTGTTCAGCTGAACTATCAGCGATGGAGCATCAACTCGCCAACGCTTAGGGAAATGGTGCTCTATTCTACCTATGACGAGTACGTCAGCGACCTGCGCGAGTTCCTGGCCGTCCACATTCCCTTCCTGAAGGAAACCTTTGCTAAAAAGGCTGGAATCGGAGAAGGGACTGAACCGGAGCCTAAGATTCCAGATTTCGATGCCAGGAAGGATGTCGTCTATATCATCAGTAACGTCGGTTCAGGCACCTTCGTTGATGTTAACCTTCAGACTGAAAACGTCTGTGGCAATAGCCGCAACGAGGAGAGTGAGAGTCAGCAATGGCTCATCACACCTCTGAAGAACGGCTTTATGTTCATCACCAACCGAGCTACAGGCCACGCACTAAATGACCCGACAGAAGGCGAACCAACTGCTACCACTCTGACTGGCACCCAGCTCAATACCGCCCCCGCCGACTCTCTCGATGAACGGCAGCAATGGGATATTGTCAAACAGGATGAAGGGCGCTACAACCTTGTAAATCGTTTTAGCGAGCACGCTGCCAACCTGAGCGGAGGCGGAACGGATGACGGGACTGCTATCCTGAGCTATACAAGTGATGAGCGCAATAGCTCGTCGAACAACAGATTGTGGATTATCGAGGAAGCACGCAACCAGAGCGGTGAAGCCATTGAAGGATTGGATGAAGATGTTGACTACGCACTAGCTTTCGATCCCCAGAGCGGGCGCCTCCACTTTGGAGCCGACAACCTCGAAGCCTTTACCTTCCCCGTCCGTATCTATGATCAGTCAGGACGGCTTGTCACTACTTTCCAGGCATCCCAAGGCGCGTCTCTCAGCCAGTTCCCTCGCGGTCTCTATATTATCACTTGGAATGCAAAAGGACGACAGAAATCGGTGAAACTGGTAAGATAATATGGGAAATAGTATAAGTTTGAAGCAAAGATGCTAAGGTTCTTCTCCTTTCTATATATAATAATGTACAGCTGTGGCCTGTGGGCGCAGTCCTACAAAGACTATGTGCAAATGGCTCTGGCCTCGCTGGAGAAAGACAGCCTTGATGTGGCCGAGGGACAATTGCGCGAAGCTCTTCGCCTGGAACCGGCCTTGCAGTCGAATGCCATACTCTATCAGTATCTGGGACGTATCCAGGAGCGGCGCGGACAAACAGCAGAAGCTTTGAAATCGTATGGTAAAGGTCTTGAAGTAGCGCCACAGAATGAGAGCATTCTGCTGGATCGAGCCAGCCTGTATATGCGGCTGAAGAACGAGGACAAGGCTTTAGCTGACTATAATTTGGTGTTGCAAAAGAATTCCGACCAGAAAGAGGCATTGTTCTTTCGTGCTTATATTTATGCGCAACAGCGTCTTTATCGGCAGGGGCGCGAAGACTACGAACATCTGCTTCGTCTGGAGCCCGAACACGAGCAGGCACGATTGGGGCTGGCTTTGCTGAACGACAAGGACCGCCGTCCGCGAGAGGCGATGGAGCAGATGAATCTGCTTGTGCAGATGTTCCCTACCCACGCCAATCTATACGCTGTTCGGGCTGGTATGGAGGCCGACCGCAAACTCTATGAGATGGCACAGGCCGATTATGCCCATGCCATAGAACTGGAACCCGAGAACCCCAACTTCTATTTGCTGCGAGGCAATTTCTATCAGAAACAGAAGAGAAAGAAAAAGGCCAAGGCTGATTTTCAGAAAGCCTTGACCTATGGTGCTGACCCGAGGGATGTGCCCTGAGTGCAGAGAGGGCGGGGGGAGGAAACTACCGGCTGATTGTCTGCTCACGGTCAGGACCTACGCTGACAATCGTGACGGGGGTTTCGGTCTCTTCTTCTATAAAGCGGATGTAGTCCTTCAATTCCTGGGGGAATTGATCGGCGCTGGTTAGCGAGGTGAGATTTTGTTCCCAGCCTGGGAAATCGCGATAGACAGGGGTCCAGCCTTCGGTGTCGTAGGGCATGTCTGTCGTCTGTACTCCATCTTTTTCATAAGCTATGCAGGCCCGAATCGTATCGAAGCCGTCCAGCACATCGCTCTTCATCATGATGAGCTGCGACACGCCGTTCACCATAATTGCATATTTCAGGGCTACCAGGTCCAACCAGCCGCATCGGCGGTTTCGACCCGTCACAGCCCCGTATTCATGACCTATCTCGCGAATCTTGTCGCCTGTTTCATCGAAGAGCTCTACCGGGAACGGACCGCTACCGACGCGGGTGCTGTAGGCCTTGAAGATGCCAAAGACCTCGCCAATCGTGTTGGGCGCAACGCCTAGGCCTGTGCAGACACCCCCGCAAGTCGTACTGCTGCTGCTCACGAAGGGGTAGGTACCGTGGTCGATGTCGAGCATCGTACCCTGTGCGCCTTCAGCTAGGACATTCTTGCCTTGTCGCAGAGCCTGGTTGATTTCCGTCTCAGTATCGGTGAGGGGGAACTGACGCATATACTCTACGCCTTCCATCCATTTCTGCTCTTCTTCGGCTATGTCATAATCGGTATAGTGCAGGTCGGACAGAATCTGTTCGTGGCGTGCTTTCAGCATCTGGTATTTCTGCTGGAAGTTCTCCAGGATGTCTCCCACGCGCAGACCAGTACGGCTGGCTTTCTCACTATATGTGGGACCAATACCCTTGCCTGTAGTCCCCACCTTGTTCTTTCCCTTGGCTGCTTCGTATGCCCGGTCCAGAACACGATGAGTGGGCAGGATGAGGTGGGCGCGCTTACTGATGTGCAGACGCTCCTTCAGATTGTAACCTGCGGTTTCCAGCTCTTGGGCTTCAGCCATGAAAAGGTCTGGAGCTATCACACATCCGTTGCCAATGATGTTGAGCTTGCCTTCATCAAATATTCCAGAGGGAATGCTACGCAGTACGAACTTCTTGCCCTCAAAGATGATGGTATGCCCAGCGTTGGGGCCGCCTGCAAATCGGGCCACAATATCGTATTTGGGAGTGAACACGTCCACTACTTTTCCTTTTCCTTCATCTCCGAAAACAATGCCCAGCAGGGCATCCACTTTTCCTTTTGCCATGATATAATAATATATGTATAGTTAACTGGTTTTCTTTTTTCTGTTGGCGCGTATGATTAACATAGCGCATTTTCTGCATGTCCCGTGCAAATAGAGTACAGGTTGCCGAACCGAGAATAAGCGGGCTTTAATGCCTGACAGGTATTCTATAACCTCTATCTTGTCCAGGCGTCGCACCATTCCGCAGTATTCGCATACCAGACAGGCTCGGGCTTGAGGCTCAACGTTACACTCGTACAGTCCGGCTCTCCCCAAGTTGTGCTTGATGACAAGCTTGGCTTCGGCAAACATTTCCAGCGTGTTGAATAGAGTGGAGCGGCTGACGCAGAATGGTGCAGCCTCCTGCATCTGCTCGGCTAGTTGGTCGATGGTGAATATGTCTTTCATCTGACATACGACCTTCAGCACCTCGTAGCGTTCAGGTGTCTTTCTCTTTCGCCGGATTTCCAAGTATTCGGTCAGCCGCGATTGAGCCTTTTGATACAAATCTTCTTTGTATTCCATCTCTTACGGGGTGCAAAGTTAGTGAAAATAATTGAATTATTGCAACTATTCTCAATAGTTTTTATGAATTCAATCTTCCCAAAGCTGCTTGAATGGCTTTTTTCAGGTGGAGGTCGGCCTTTTCATGAAGCGCTTCGGCTTGGTCGCGCAGTTCCATTTCGGCTCTCTCGTTTAATTCAACACCTCGCTGAAGCAGGCGTGCAATGATGAGGAAACCGCATAACTGGCGCATCGTATTGTTGGTGGCAATCCACTGAAAAGCCAGTTCGGCCGACCAGGTCTCTTGGCTCAATAGGTGCATAGTGCAGATTTGTGCTATTTCGGCAGTGGGCATTTCGTCTACCCATATATCCGCAATTTCGGGACACATCTCATTGCGCGGCATCAGCAGGGTGGCCAGAATCTTACACTCGCGGATATTTTCGTTCCATAACGCTTGGGCAAGTTCGCGGTTACAGGCGAATTCTGCAGCTATGGCTTGCAATCGGGGTAATTCTACTCCAAAAACAAGCTTGTATGGCATTTTGGCCTGCCGCATTTGAGCGGAGAGCACACCGTTCATGGAAGCTCGTAGCTCCTTCTTGATATCACGAATTTGTTCTTCGGTTGTCATAAAGTGTGATAAACTCGGCTATAGCGTAACATCTGTTGATCATAAGCCTCACCGTAAATGACGCGTATGTCGGTGATTTTTCCGGCGGCATTCCTTTCCGGTTCGTAACGTGGATTGATAAATCCCTTGTAAGCCGCCAAGTCTAGCTTCTTGTATCGTTCAAGTATCTGGGCATGTAGTTCTGCATCCACCTTGATGCCGAAGTTCTCCACTAGTGTTCTTGCGGCATCGTAATCCCCTTCACTCTTTATGCGCTGTACTTCGGCCAGCAAAGTGCCGAAAGCGGTGCGTAGGGTAGGGTAGTCCAGAACTTCGACATAAGTCTTGCCCTGATGTTCGGTCAGGCGTAAAGCCTGAGGGAAGTGTTTCAGCGTCCAGCGTGAAATAAGAGCGCGGTTGCGCATATGCGCTTCTTCGATTTGATGACCTGGCTCTATTCGTACCATCTGTGTAAGCAGGCCATTCATCAGATAGCTATAGTATTGGGCTTTGTAGGCCTCTTTGTCTGGCAGGAGACCTAGTTCAATGAGCTTCTCATCGGCCATATAGTACAAGCCGAAGAGGTCTGCTCGCGCTTCCTCAATCGTACTTCCATAGGCTTTCAGCGAATCCGGATCGATACCTGGCAGTATCCTGCCGCTTCCGTGTCCCAGACATTCGTGCAGGTCGGTGTGCAGGTCGTCGCATGCATCGGCATATTTGTCGAGCATCCCGACTGTCTTGGCATCGATGACGAATTCCCTGCGCATGCCGCTCCCTTTGGCCGCTTCGTCGTAAGCGTGGGTCAGGTTGCCTATCGTTACGCTCTTGCTGCCATGCTCGGCTCTTACCCAGTCGTTGTTGGGCAGGTTTATGCCGATGGCGCTGCTCGGATACAGGTCACCGCCCAGGATGGCTGCATTGACTACTCGGGCCGATACACCCTTGCAGACGGATTTCTTGAAGCGGGCATCGACTGGCGAGTGGTCTTCAAACCATTGCACATTCTCGCTCAGGATCTGTGTGCGGCGGGTGGCTTCGCGGTCTGTGAAATTCACGTAGCCCTCCCAGCTTGCTTTCAGGCCCAGCGGATCTCCATAAACCTCGGTAAAGCCGTTTGTGAAGTCCACCTCTCCCTCTGTGTCCTCAACCCACAGAATCGTATATTGGTCGAATGTCTTCAGGTCTCCGGTCCGGTAGAACGCAATGAGTTTCTTGATGACAGCTTGCTGCCGCTTGTTTTCGGCATATGGAATGGCAGCTTGAAGCTCCTCTATGATGCGGTCGATAGCCGGGCCGTACATCCCGCCGCTTCGCCAGATGCGCTCTTTCAGGGTGCCGTCCTCTTTCACCAGTTGGCTGTTCATGCCGTACATAACAGGGCGGAGCTTATCGCCCAGCTCTTTCTGGCAACGGTAAAATTCTTCTGCTTCCTCTTGTGTGATGTCCGGTCCGTAGTAGTTGCATGCCGAGGTAAGCAGCAGGTCTTCGCCCTCAGCCTGATTGACGCGCTTGCTCATGACCTGCGGGTCGAAGAGTACAGGCAGAAGTTCCTCGATGAGGCTCTCTGCGCTGTCCTGCCCTTCCCCGAGCGGCAGTTTTCCGGCGGGGACGGCATTTACGGCCTGGCGGAAGAATTTCCTGCTGAAGCCGGGTCTGAGTTTCTGACTTCCGTAGTGGTGGTGAATGCCGTTGCTGAACCATACACGCTTCAAATAGACCGTAAATTCCCGGAAGTCGGCTGTCTGCCGGTCTCCGGGATAGTCGGTATAGATGGCCTCCAGCAATTGGCGAATGCGCAGGTTGTATCTGCAGTTTTGGTCCCAGAGGATGTCTCTTCCCCAAAGTGCTGCCTCGCTGAGGTGATATATAAGAATTTTTTGTTTAAGACTTAGATGTTCAAAACCAGAAACCTTGTATCGAAGCAGTTGCAGGTCGGCAAAGCGTTCGTCGGTGTACTGGAATGTGTCTTTTGTCATGCTTCGCTTTCGTTTTCTGCTTGTAGAGTCTGTTGCTGCACTTTGCGTTGTGCCATTTTGCTGTCCAGTTCCTTTACGTTCTGTCTGCGAAATTCTTTCGGGCTTAGTCCGGTACGTTTGTAGAATGCCGCATAGAACGACTGTCTGTTGGCGAATCCTACGGAAGTGGCCACTTCCTGCATCGTCATTTTCTGTGTGTGTTTGTCTTTTAACAGATACATAGCATCCTTTATCCTGAACTCGTTTACCATTTGCGAATAGTTGTCCTGGTATCTCAGGTTGACGACTGCGCTGATGTATCGGGTGTTCGTGCCCAGCTCGGTAGCCAGTTTCTGTGCGGAATAGTCAGGGTCGCGGTATTTCTTCTCGACGATGAATTTGGCCATGATCCGCTGGTACAATTCCTCTACCATTTTTGAGTTAAGCATAGTCCGGTAAAGGGGCGCTTTCACTTTTTTTTCTGTTAAATTGTACTTAGACATAAGCTCGAATTTATATATGACGTAGAAAATCGCCTACAAATATACTAATTACTTGTACAAATAGCCGTTCTCCAATTGATAAAAAATGTTAATTTTGCGATTTTTTCTACGAGATTGTCCCTTTTTGCATGCTTTTTGTGTTAATTTGGTTTGTTTTAAGCCCCTTTAGGTTACAGAATCGTTTTCGAGCCGCTCTTTCAGGCCGACAGCTTTCTGGTGCTCTTCCAATGCGACGTCCAGGCGGGCTATTTCTATCATTATATCTCTTCGTTTTCCTTCCGCTTCCTCTCTCTTCACGACCAGCATGGCCTGCATCTCGTCAGTGTTGATGTGTCCTCTTCCCCCTTCGGCCTGGAGCGCCACCAGCTTGCTGTTCAGGCTGTCGAATCGTGTTTGCGACATGATCATCTCCTTTTCTATGCCGTTCAGCTTTTCGCGGAGTGCATTCCAGTCGCGCCCCTGGTTCAGGATCTGTTCCAGCTCGCTGTACTGAACGGGTGCGTTTTGTGCGTTGAAGTCTCTGATCCAGTGGTCGAGCAGGATGCGTTCGGACTGACACTCCCCCGAGAGCATCGTGTTCTCCTGGTTGTAGTTGTCAATGCGTCCGCGTATATAGTCGGCTTCGTGCTGCATTTGCGAGGTCTCCTTCTGCTCCGTCTGCTCTGCCCTGCGGCAGTTCATCATCTGCTCGTACTGCTGCATGAGGGTTTCCTTGGCGCCTGTCGTGCCCAGTATCCGCTCCTTCTCCTTCAGGTATTCGCCTATGAGCTGTGCGCAGGTGGTCTTTCTCTCCGTCATCGCCTCTATCTGTGCCTTTATGAGTTTCTGTGTCGAGACGGCATTCTCCGTCTGTGCCTTTTCCTTTTCCAGGTCGCCTTTCAGTTCCTCTATCCGCTGGTTCACGCTCTGCCAGATGTTCATCAGCTTCTGAATGCGTCCCCTGAGCGTCTCGTGGCTTTGCCGCCATTCCTTCAGCCAGTCGGTGATGGTGATCTGCCTGTCCAGCTTTGCATAGGTCAGGCTGTAGTATTTGCCTTCCTGCTCCACTTGCTGCTGCAGTCGCTCGGTCAGTCCGGCCATCACCTGGCATCCGGTGTTCACTTCGTTCAGGCGGGTGCTGAGCTCGTTCTTCTTCTGTTCCAGGATCTGGATCTTCTCGGAGAGGTCGTAGATGCATCCCTGGTGGTAGTTGAACGTGTCCAGCTCCTTCTGTGCCTTTTCGGCGTCGTTCGTGGTGTTCTCTATCAGCTGCCGGAGCAGGGCCTGCCTGGCCTCCAGGTTCGTTGTCGGCGAGCAGTCCTGAAACGACTGGTCGAGGCTGGTGAAGACGCGCCATTCCCTGACGTCCTCTGCCTGCCTTCGCCGCACACTGGTCAGGTTCGCTTCCTCCGCCTGCCGCCTGCCCCTGCTCTCGGCCAGGTCGAGCCGCAGTTCGTCCAGCGTCCTCTTCTTGCTGCGCGTTTCTGTATTGAGCAGCTCGAAGTCCGTCTTGAACTCGTTTATCAGCTTGCTCTGCTCCAGCATCGTATCGCTGTGGTAGGGATGGTGGAGTGCTCCGCAGACGGGGCATCCCGTTCCCTCCCTGAGGTCTGATCGCAGCTGGATGACGTTCTGGCTCTTGCTGAGCAGGAAGGTGTACTCCTTTTCGTGGCAGAGCATCTCCTGCCGCCCCACTACCGACTCCAGTTCCTTTATGCTGGCTTCCGTCTGCTCTATGTGCAGGCGCAGGGCATTCAGCTCCTGCGACTTCTCCTCGATGAGGTTGTATCCGGTTGATATCCTGTTCCAGAGCGACTGAGCCGAGAGCAGCATCTGCCTGCGGTTCTTCAGCGACATAGTCCTCTCCTGCAGGGCGTAGCTGTTCTGGCCCTGGATGTTGAAGCGGTGCGAGCTCATCTCCTTGCTCAGCGCCTCTATCTCGGCCTCCACCTCCTGGTATTGGCGGAAGACGTGGCCCAGCATCTCGTTCTCCTCGTCCTGCCGCCTGGCCGACTCGTCCTGCTTCACCCTCAGCGTCTGCTGGTGCTCCTCGATCTCCTGCAGGCGGTCGAGCAGCTGCAGAATGGCCTCGCCGTGTTCCAGCATCCTTTCGTGCATCTCCATGCTCTGCCGCCCGGCGCGCTGCCGTTCCAGCTCACCGGCGAGCATGTCCGTCTCTTCCTTTCCCTCGTCGATGATGCCCTGCAGGTTTTCCTCCTGCTGCCTCAGCTTCTCCATTGCCTTTGTCAGCCGCTCCGCCTCTTCGCGCAGGGCGTCTATCGTGCCGTCTGTCCAGCTTCCCTTTATCGCGTCGGCGATGGTGTGGTAGAGCCTTTCCTCCGCTCCGGCACTCAGGGCGGAAGCTTCCTTCTGCTTGATCTGCTGTCCGTCCCAGCGGTCCTGGATGGCAGCGTATTCCCGTTCCGATTCAGCTGTCCAGTTCGCGTTCTGCTCCTTCAGCTTCTCCAGTATCTGCAGGCGCTGGAAGGTGCCCTGCACACTCTCGAATGCCTCGTATCGTTTCAGGGCATAGCTCTCCTCGGCGAGCGAGGCCATCTGCTTGGTGAGCCCGTTCAGTCGCTGCTTCTCCAGGTCGAGCGCCATCACCACCTCGTTGTATCGCCTGATCCACTCCTGCTGCGTGCGCAGACTCTCCAGCGCCTCCTCGGTGTTCCTCAGCTTGGCCTCGGCCAGCCGCTTGGCTTCCCTGGCGCGCTCCAGCTGCTGCGGATTCATGATCACCTGGCGCGTCCCGGCGCTCATGCGTCGCACCTGTGCCTGTCCTGCGGGTTGAGACGGGGCAGACCCCTCTCCGTTTATGTCTGAAGTACTCATACACTTTGGTTTTGCCTGCAAAGGTACGGAGAAGTAAGCGAAATACCAAATTTATTTGAGTTTTTCCGAGCGGAAGTACTTTCAACGACAGTAAAAGGTACAATTAAGCGAGGGATAAACAAAATAAATGCAACGATTATGTTTTTTATCCCGAGTGGAAGTGTAAAATTCCTTAAGCCCCTATAACTTTTTTGTTGCCAGCCCAGCAACTTATGTTGCCAGCCCAACAACTTGTGTTGCTCGCCCAGCAACTTATGTTGCTCGCCTGGCAACATAAAAATCTCCCGGGTCTTATTTCTTTTTCATCAGCACCCAGCAAACAACGGGTGCGCCGATAAGTGCCGTTACCGAGTTGACGGGCAGGGCACCCTCAAGGCCGGGCATCCGCGCCAGCAGGTTGCACAGCAGGGCCATTGCCCCTCCGGCTGTCATGCAGGCGGGCAGAAGGCGGCGATGATTGCTCGTTCGCAGCAGGCCGCGGCAGAGGTGGGGAACGGCCAGGCCCAGGAACGCGATAGGGCCGCAGTAGGCCGTGACGACTGCGCAGAGCACGCTGCTGCTGAGGATGATGAGCTGGCGGGCGCGTTGGACGTTAAGTCCCAAGTTGCGTGCGTAGTGCTCGCCAAGCAGCAGAACGTTGAGCGACTTGGAAAGGGGAAGGCTGAGGATAAGCAGCAGACTCATGGCGCAGAGGAACGGAGGCATACGGTCGGGACTGATGCGAGAGAAGCTGCCCAGGCCCCAGACCACGAAGGTGCGGACATCCTCCTCGATCGAGAAAAACTTCAGCACGCCGATGAGCGCATTGGCCACGTAGCCTATCATAACGCCTAAAATGAGGAGCGTGACGGAGGAGCGCACCCGGGCTGAGACGGCGATGATGACGGACATCACACCCAGCGCTCCGGCGATGGCAGCGGCGGTGGTAGCCATCTCGCCTGCCAGTCCCAGCCGCGAGAGGGCCTGACCGCCCAGGGCTCCGCTGAGCAGCACGACCAGGGCAACGCCCAGCGATGCGCCGTTCGAGATGCCCAGGACGGTGGGACCGGCAAGGGGGTTGCGGAAGACAGTCTGCATCTGCAGTCCGCTGACGGCAAGCCCCGCTCCGGCAAGCATTGCCGTAAGGGCCTGTGGCAGACGGCTCTTCCAGATGATGTTATGCGTGACGACAGGCACTCCGTCGGCACCCGTCAAAGCGTCCCAGACCTGGCCCGGCGACAGGGGAACGGAGCCAACGAAGACGTTCAGCAGCAGGAGGAGCAGCAGGAGGAGCAGCAGGAAGAGGGATGTTCTCATTTCGTTTCTTGTCTTTTTCTAAAGTAATCGGTGGAATCCTTGAGGTCGGTGTGCCGTTTTCATTTCTTCATCAGACTGTAGTATGAGGGTTCATAGCCGGGCAGCAGGGCGGGGTGGAAGATGGCTACGAAGTCGGAGAGCAGGAGGTCGGGGCGTACCGGGAAGGACTCGTAGAAAGGGGTGAGGGCCATGTTGCAATAGATGACTTTGCGTTCGCGGAAGGCGCGAAAGTCGCGGAATCGGCTGTCCTGACCGGCCAGGGCCTCGTAGCTGAAATTGCCGTCGAAGCTGTTGCTGATGCGCCAGAACTCGGCATCTGACCCCTGCGCATAGACGGTCTCGAAATCCAGGTTCACACCGCCTGCATCCTCGTTGTCCTCCATGAAATACCGCGCTCCTGCATCCCGGAAGATGCGGGCCAGATGGCTGCGGCCGCCTGTGGCATACCAATGACCCCCCTTCATGTCGCCGGACATTACTGTTGGCCTCGGCTCCTCTTCCGGCAGGGCTTTTACGCGTTCAGCCAGATGCTGGTAGCGGGTCGCCACACTATCGAAGAAGGCGGTGGCCTCGGCCTCGTGACCCGTCAGCACCCCTGCCAGCTTGATCCACTCGGCCTGTCCCAGAGGTGTCGGTTCCTGGTAGCCCAGATGCGGCATCAGGGGGAGTCCGCTCTCGGCAAGAACGTCGTACCCGCCTCGCTTGGAGGGCGAGATGAGAATCAGCTGCGGGGCGATGGCAATGATCGTCTCGTGGTCGAAGTTCCCCTCGATGCCTATCTGCGCGGTCTGCCCGCTCCTCAGCTGCTGCTGCATCCTTTCGTTGAAGAGGTGGCGTGTGCTGGTGATGCCGCTTATGCAGTCGGTGGCGTTCAGGGCGATGAAGGAGGCCAGCTGAAGGGTGGTCATGCAGACCATTCGCTGCATCGGAACACGCAGCGGTTCGTAGCCTTCTGGCACGCTATCGGTCCGTGCCTCGTTGTCGAGCAGGGCATATCTGTAGGCCGAGGCGTGCCGGTTCCCGGCGTTCTGGATGGTCAGCAACCGTATGTGCCTGCCCTGCTCCCTGATACTGAAGTTCTTTGCGTACTCGATGCGGACTGGCACTCGGCTTGTCTCCTCCCGGCTCCCTTTGTCTTCTGTCCGGCTCCCGGCTCCCCTACAGGCCGCCAGGCCGGTCAGGCCGACGAAGACGATACATTTTCCTATTGTTCTCATTATTATATTATATGCTAAGCAATTGAACATTCCTACAAGTTTGTCAGCAGGATGAACTCCAGGTCGCCCCGACAGATTCGGCGTGCCGTCTGGAGACAGCGGCGCGAGATGACATCCCCGAGCCGGCGGAAGTCCTCTGCCGGAATATCAGTCAGCAGTTGGCGGGCCATGTTGATGTTCCGGATCAGGGCGAGGGTCCGCCTGCTGCATCCGGCCTCCCCTGCCATCCGGGCTACGAATGCGCGGTCCATCGTTACCTGGTGGGAGTGCGTATTGTCGAAGCCCGCCGCCAGCTTGACGGCCTTGCCTATCATCACACCCAGCGTCAGGTGCGGCACCTTCAGCCGCTCTGCCAGCCGAAGCGCATCGCCGATGAAGTTGCCGTAGTGGACGAAGGCTTGGTCGGGCAGGTCGGGATAGCGGGCACGGATGGCCAGCTCGCTCCGCTTGCCGCTGTTCAGGACGAGGCGGGGCAGTCCCATTGCCAGCGCCACCTCCATTTCGCGCTGCATGCAGTCCACGAACGCCTCGTGCGAGAAAGGGTGTACGATACCCGTAGTTCCCAGGATGCTGATGCCGCCCTTCACCCCCACCTTTTCGTTGAAAGTCCGCCGGGCGATGCTCCGTCCCTCGGGAACGGTTATCGTGATATCCAGTCCGCCCGAATAGAAGCGGCGCAAGTTCTCCCTTATCATCTGTCGCGGAACGGGATTGATGGCCGGTTCGCCTGGCTCCAGTCCCAGTCCCGGCAGGGTGACGCGCCCTACACCCTCGCCTCCGATAAAGCGTGTTTCGCCGTGCGGGGCAAAGGCCACACGAGTCTGGATGAGTGCGCCGTTCGTAGCGTCCGGATCGTCGCCCCCATCTTTGCGCACGGTTGCTGTGGCCCATCCGAGGCCGTGCTCCAGTCGCAGGATGTCCATGCTGCGCACACCGTCCCTGGGCAGGGAGAACCAGACGCGCCGCGGCACATCGCCTCCCAGCAGGACACGCAGGGCCGCCACAGCTGCTGCCGTGGCACAGCTGCCTGTGCTGAGTCCTGTGCGAAGTTTCTCCTTCATGGGCGGAAGAGATGAGAGAATGATTTGTCGTACAGGCAGCTCCGTCCCGAGCGGTTGCCGACAGCCTCGCCCACAACCAGCAGGGTGGTCAGGGTCAGGCCGTTCTCGCTCACCATTTTAGCCAGGTTGTCCAGCCGGCCGCACCAAATTCTCTCCTCGGGCCAGGTGAGTTTGTAGCATACGGCTACCGGCGTCTCCGGCGGATAGGCCTGGAGCAGTTCGGCCTGCACCTCCTCGGCAATGGCGGCACTCAGGTAAATGCACATTGTACTCCGGCTCTGGGCCAGGCGATGAAGCTGCTCCCGCTCGGGCATCGGTGTGCGCCCCTCGCCGCGGGTGAGGATAATGGTCTGGACTTTACCGGGAATGGTGAACTGGGACCGCAGGGCCGCTGCCGCTGCCTGGAAGGCCGAGATGCCGGGTGTGATATGATAGCTCATTCCGTTGGCGTCGAAGAGAGCCATCTGTTCCTGGATGGCGCCATAGATGCAGGGGTCGCCCGTATGCAGTCGCACAATCAGCTTGCCGCTGTCGTAGAACGACTTCATCAGTTCGAACTGTTCCTCTATGCTCATCGTCGCGCTGCTGCGTACCGTAGCCCCCGCCTTGGCGCAGTGCGTCAGCTCTTCGGGCACCAGACTGCCGGCATACAGAATCAGGTCGGCCCTTTGTAGGAAATGCCTGCCGCGCAGGGATATCAGCTCGGGGTCACCGGGTCCGGCACCCACTATCTCGACGTGCCCGCCCGGGAGTGCCTCGCTGCTGATGCTTACCGCCGCAGTGAAGTCCTCCCCCTTCTGCTTCTCCATGAGAAGAGGACCATAGGAGAGGGCTGCCGCTTCGCAGACGCTGGGCGTTCCCACATATTCGAGGGCATACGCGCTGGGGTGGGGCACGGGGATGTCCCTGAGGTCTTCCGCTCGGTGGACGACCGTCCTTGCCCAGGGGAACCGTTCCGTCAGGGCCTTCAGCAGAGGCTCGTCCTGTTTCTGCTCAATCGTGTCGATAGTGCCCAGCGCCAGTTCGCTGAGTCCGTGCTGGTGCATCAAGTCGGCAATACGCTGCGGTATGTCGGCAGGCGGGCAGTTTCTGGCGCACCCGATACCCAGGTGCAGCACCGGGGGATAGTAGTTCAGCTCCATTCCCTCGCCGCGTAGCGGATGGTATGTGACGCGGATGGTCAGCTCGCCGCGCTCTCCCACATGCGCCGCCCTGGTGCGCTCCAGCTCCTCCACCCCCCTGACCCGCACCTCGGCCTGGAAGCGAGTGGACTGTCCGTTAACGTAATGCGCGATGATACGGTTCATCGGTCCGCTCCATGCCTGCTGCCATCCGAACTGCCGCGCCAGCGTGTCCAGTGTCCACAGGCCCTCTCCGTCGCTCAGTGTGGTGATGACCGGCGAAGCGCCCAGGATGCGCGCCACGCGCCTCGTCAGCTCGTTGGCGCCGCCTACATGACCGCTTAGGACGGCAATGGCATGGCGGCCGCCGCTGTCCACGCAGGTCACGGCCGGGTCGTCGTACTTGCTCCCCACTGCCTGTGCGATGGCGCGTACGCAGATGCCCAGTGCCCCGATGAAGACGAGGTCGGAGGGCCTCTCTGCCCATCGGGCGGGGAAGTCCGTTTCGTAGCGGACGGGCATGCCGTTGCCCAGCTCCCTGCATAGCAGTTCGGCCATTGCCCGGCTCTTTTCCGCGACATAGACCACCAGGCATTCTTTCTCTCTTGTTTCCCTAATCATAGCATTTCTTCATTATTCGTATGGGATGATGACCCTCCAGCGCCACATGGAGCTCCTCGCAGTCTCCTGCGGCCTGACGGAACAGGCGGGCACTCGCCTCGCTGACGCTGTTGAAGACGATGACGCCGCCCGGCAGCAGGTATTCTCTGACGCGCGCCACCATCTCCGTCAATTGTCCGCCGTGCCCCCCGATGAATACGGCATCCGGGCGCGGCAGCTGCTCCAGGCTCTCCTGCATGAAGTCGCCGATGTGCACGCCGATGCCGGGCACGCCGAAGCGACGACTGTTCAGTTCCATCAGCTCTCTGCCCTCGGGACGGATCTCGAACGCCTCCACGCTCAGGTGCGGAAACTGCAGGCGCGACTCGATGCTGATGCTGCCCGTACAGAACCCAATGTCCCAGAGGCATTTGCGCCGCGGCAGGTCCAGGGCGGACAGGACGAGCAGGCGCAGCGGAGCCTTGGTGATCATGTTCTGCCGTCCGTTCAGCAAATGGAACGCCGCATCGGGGATGCCGAAGGGACGGGGGCGCGGCGTTGTCTGCTCCAGGACGAGGCAGCAGGGCTGCTGCCACTCCCGGCACGCACTTGCCTCCCGGAGCGTGAAGCGCCTGATGCGCTCCCGCTGGGGATTCCCCAAGCACTCGCCCACGGTCATGCGGTAGTTCGTATAGTCGTACGCTATCATGCGCTGCGCGATCAGGTTAGGTGTCTTCTGCCGGTCGGTGAGCACCCCGATAAGGCTCTCGCCCCCGATGAGCGCCTCGTCCAGGGGTTGCCAGGGGCGCCCCGTCTGACTTACCGTCCGCATCGTCCCGTATGGCAGCAGCATGCGGTGCGCCAGGAGCTGCAGACTGTTGAACGCGGGAAAGACGCGCACAGCGGCATCCGGCGCCATGCGATGGACGGTAGAGGCAAAGCCGTAGAACAGAGGGTCGCCCGAGGCAAAGACCACCACTGCCTCCTCCGCGCCGCGCAGCCCGTCGGTGTAGCGCCGGTAGGCCCCGAACACCTTGTCCAGCGGCGGGACGATGTCTATCCAGACGTGCCCCTCGGGGAGCAGGCGGCGCACTAGTTCGCGGTGCCTCGTGCCGCCACTGAAGACACGACCCCGCCGGATGATATCCGCCACTTCGGGCGCGAAACAAGCCTGCGGATCGTCGGTTATTCCTATGATATAGAACGTCAGCATACCGATTCAGTCTATACGTCCCTGCCGGGTCTCAGCGCTGCAGCATCGTCAAAGGTCAGAATGGCATTGGTCAGCGTAGCGGCCAGATTACTGCCCCCTTTTCGTCCCTCTACAATCAGCTTCGGGATATCGTGGAAAGGTTTTACCATATGCTTGCTCTCGCAAACATGAACGAAACCTACTGGAGCCGCAATGATGCCCGCCGGCCTGGCTGTACCCAGGCGGATGAGGCGGCATAGCTCCATCAAGGCAGTGGGCGCATTGCCGAAGACATAGAATGCATCGGGATGCTCCTCAACTGCTTTGCGGATTCCCAGCTGGCTACGAGTCAGTCCGGCGGCGGGCTTCACCTCGCCGAGGTAACAATGTACCTGTATGCCCAGTCGCTCGAGCGCACCTTTCCTAATGCCGCTCATCACCATCGTTACGTCTGTGACGATATGCTTGAGGCTACCATCCTTGCACTTTCGGTATAGTGTCTCAACTGCTCCCTCATCTGCCAGCAGAATGTTCTCCATTGAGAAATCGGCCGTTGTGTGAATGGCGTGGAGCAGGGACCATAGTTCGCCAAGCGGACGATGTGGATTCCTCAGCTTGCCCAGGATGGTCCGAAAAGATTCCATCATGATGGCAACTCCGTCCAGTTTAGCAGGTGAAGTTTCAGTAAAGTATCCCCGTGGTGTGATGAAGTGGTTCTCCCAGCAGTAGCTTTGGCTGTTACCGATGAGAACAATGGTGAACATATCCACATCTTCAGGGTTGAAATCAGCCAGAGTGGTAATGACAGTTTCCTGTTCCGGCCTGCCAGCCTGTCTGACATAGCCCACAACCGTCTCGGGATTACGATGCTTCCTGAAAATCTCACAGAGACGCTCCAGTTGCCAGTATCGCTCTTGGCTGCGAGGGTTATAAACTGCGGTTACGAAGTCTCCTGTCGCCGCTGCCTGGATTCGTTTCTCGATGAGGGACCAAGGCGTCATCAAGTCGCTTAGGGATATCAGGCAAAGGTCATGTCCGATAGGAGCTCCCAGCAGGCTGGCTGCTTTCTGAAAAGCACTGATGCCCGGCAGCACTTCCACCGTTACCTGGCTTTTCCGTTCGCGTTTCATTTCCCAAATGAGTGAAGCCATGCCGTAAATGCCGGCATCTCCGCTACTGATGACACAGACATCCCGTCCTTGCTCAGCTTGGCAAAAGGCTTCCTCGGCCCGCTCCCGCTCGCGGCGCATACCTGTGTCGATGCATGTTGTTCCGGGAGTCAGATATGGCTCGATGAAACGGAAGTAGTATTTGTACCCTACTATAACGGCACACTCCTGCAGTGCCTTTTGTACTGCAGGAGTTATGTCTTCCGGACAGCCGGGCCCCATTCCGGCGACAATGATACGTCCCATCAGTTATTCTTCGGGGAACATACTGTGATAATAGTCTTCCAATGCATCACCATTGACTGCTTCCTTGGTGTGCCGCATCCAAATCTGGCGTACACTGGGGACTTCCAGCAAACCGTACATCAGGACGGTCTCGTCGTTGCAAGTGTAGCCGTTCTGTGCGAAGAAGCACTTCCAGCTGAGGTCTTCCACCTCGCCCTCTTCGTTGTATTCATATTCGGCTGGCTTCATGTCCTCTCCGTCATCTCCGCCCATGTCGTTGTGAGCGTGGTCACCGGCAATGGACATCAAGGGGTGCAGGAATACTTTGCCTGAGGTCTTTCCAGCTTCTTTCATGCGCTCCAGCACTTGAGTCTTGAAGTTTTCCGGCATATCTACTGTGCCTACGAAATAGTTGCTGTTGATTTTCTGCATGGCTTCTTCCAACTGAGTATAGCGGACATTGGCGCTGTAGGTATCGTAGCTGTTGGGATTGCCGTGACCCATAAAGGCTACCACACCCTCCTTTGCCTTGCCTGCATAGACACCATCCAGGGCTTTTGCTACGGCAGGAACATCCAGGTTAACATCAGTCAGCAGCGGAGCGCCCAGCTTCAGGCTTACCCGGCTGAGATACTTGTCGTCCAGGTCGCCCAGGCTGTTGTTCATAAAGTCCTTCATGTAGTTTACCACGCGGGTAAATTCCTCACCGGGAATCACTTGCAGGGACTGCACGACAATCTCGTCATACTTGGCTGCGCCGAAGCCGTGCAGCCAGAAGTTGGGGGCGTAGTAGTTGCGGACGTCTGCACCTTCGGCCTTGTGCTCGCCGGCAGCAGCGCGGTTAATGCAGATAGCCGAACTGTAGCTCACGTAGATGTCGTAGTCCTTGAATTCCTGCTCATAGGCGGCCTTGGTGGCATCGAATGCATTGAAGGCCTGCTGCCATGTTGAGCCGAAGGCAACAAGCAAGATAGCCTTGTTGTGCTTCTTGCCGGACTTGATTTGTGCATCCACTGCGTTCTGGTACTTGGTGTAGTTGTTCTCGTTCTCGTCGTCGTCACTGCAACTGGTGAAGGCGAAACTGCCCAGCAGCATTGAAGCTGCCAGCATCAGATACTTAATTTTGTTCATGATGTGTTAATTTAAAATTGTAAATAGAATATTTAATCATTATTCATTGTCATCCTCGTATTGCCGGGTGCTCTTCGGGGCTGCCATCGCAATCTTCCGTCCCTGTGCAAAGCGGATTGTGAAAGTCCCATAGACTGTCCGCCCGGGCGATGTTGTACCAAGGTGGAGACCATGGGGTGTGCGGTCCACAAAATTGAATATGTTGTCTATACCGGCCTCCAGTCGGTACGTCATGCCCCGCCGGTTTCGTCCCAGGTCGTGTGTCGTCGTCAGCCGCCATATCTGGTAGGCCCGTCCATTACCGTTGTTCTGGTAGAAGCGCTTGCTACTGGCCCGTCCGTAAAGTCCCAGCCCCAGGCGGTAGGCCGCTGAGAAACGGTGCAGCCAGGTGGCATAGACGTTTCCCTTGTGGTGTGCCATGCCGTCAATGGTCACGGTATTCAGCCGGTTGTGTTTTGTGTCATAGACATGCGCCCTGGTGTCCAGGTAGCTATAGCCTCCGCCTGCAGTCCATTCTTCTGTAATCCTCCAGGCGAGCGACAGCTCTCCTCCCCATGTCCTGGCGTCCTCCATGTTCTGGTATTGCCGCGGCACGATCTCATTGCTGCCGTCGCCCATGTATTCGGCGGTAATGCCCGGGGGCACTTCGCCCAAGGGTATGTTTACGAGGGTTATCATCCGGTCGAGGTCGTTCATGTAGCCTGTTACTGATACGCTGAAGCCCCGGCGGCTCCATTCCAGGCTGGCGCTATAGTAGTTCGAGGTCTGGGCTTTCAGCCGCTCGTTGCCGATATAGAGAAACTCGGTGCTTCCCATCTGGCGCAGGTAGCGGTAGTGGAGTTCCTTGGGCGTAGGGGCCTTGAAGCCCTGGCTCCAGCCCGTCCGCAGCCGGAACGATCCCAGCCGGAACATTGCACTCGCTTTCGGTGTGGCACGGAATCCGAACCCGCCGTTCTGGTTAAGGCGGAGGCCTCCCGTCAGGCTGAACCAGTTGAGTAGCGTAAACTCATCCTGCGCATAGACCGAGGCTGTCCAGTCGTGCGCCCTGCCCCCCTCTACGCGAGTGGGGGCCTCCAGATGGTCGTAGCGGTACTCGGCGCCTGCGGTCAGGAGGTTGGCCCCGGGCAGCTGGAATATGCCCTTCAGGTGGGCCATAGCCCTTTGCTGGTCGCTCTGCAGGTGCTTCTGGCCCGGGAAATAGGGGTAGTAGTGGGTGAACCGTCCAAGGGGGTCGTATCCGTCTTCGAGCGTCGTAGCGGTATAGCGGTAGTAGTAGGCGTGCCTGTTCCAGTCCAGGTCCAGGCTCAGCCGGTCTGTCCCGTTCAGCTTCCATACGCCCCCCACTGCCGCACTGGAATTGCGGTACATCAGATCGTAGGTCGTGACGTCGCACGAGGGATAGCGCCCGTCGACGGGCCGGTAGATGCGTTTCCAGTAGTGGCTTCCCTCGGCATAGAGTTCCAGGTTCTTGCGGGGCTGCCACGTCAGACGCTCTGCTATCTGGTAGTTGGTGTGCTTGTTCACCGTCTTGTTCCGCGAGTCGGTGATATAGAATTCTGTCTGTGCGGGATCCTCGATTGAAGTGTTCTGCCACCCGCCCGAATGCTGAAGCTGGAAGTTCGTATAGGACGCCCAGCCTGCCTTGCGAAGCCCTATGCCGTTGTGCTGGCGCCAGTCGGCGTGCATTCCGCTGCGCGTAGTATTCTCGAGCAGGAGGCCCTCATCGTGCTTGCGGGTGATGACGTTGACCACGCCTGCTATGGCATCGCTGCCATAGAGGGCGCTGCCTGCTCCGCGCACAATCTCGATGTGGTCTATGTTGTTCGGGTCGATGAGGGAGAGGTCGTTCTCGCCTCCGTTGTCGCCGTGCAGCCTCTTGCCGTCCACGAGCACCAGGATGTAACTGTTGCCCAGTCCGTTCATCGTCATCTGGCTGCCCATGTCTCCCGGGTTGAAGTCGAAGCCCGGACAGAGTGCGGAGAGGATGTCTTCAAACTGCGCCGCGCCCAGCTGCTCGATTTGCCGGCGGCTGACGACCTCGGTTTGCACGGGCACGTTCTTCAGCGTGTGGGGTGTGCCAGTGGCTGTTACGACCAGCTCGCCGAGTGCCTCGTCCCGGATGCGGAGTGTGTCCTGTGCCGCAGCCGGAAGGGCGGACAGCAGGAAATGGGATATCGCTATGATGAGAAACTGCTTCACGCTTTATTTGTTGAACTTAACGACCATGCTGACGAAGAGGCAGCGGCCCGGATGAAGGGTGCTGAAGTTGGAGTTCCACGGACGGGTGTCGCGCTTGTTCAGCAGGTTCTGTATGCCTATTCCGGGCTGCAGGTCGACTTCGGAGAGCGTCCAGGTATGCGTGGTGTTCAGATCCAGCTGCGTGTATCGCGGCGCCCAGCCGTAGCTGGTGCTCCACCGGCGTCCCTGCATGCGGCACTGGAGGCTGGCATCCAGCCGGTAGGCCTTCCACTGGCGTCCCCAGGATGCGTGTGCCGTTCCGGAGTGCTTGACGCTGCAGTCAACAGGTTCGTGGCGTGACGCGTACTGTTGCGACTTGGCGTCCAGGGTGCGGGTTGTGGCCCGCGTGTCATTGAGGGTGTAGGCGCCACCTAAGCGCAAGTTGTTTGGCAGATAGAGTTCTGCGCTTAGGTGGAAGCCCTTCACCGTCGCTTTGTTTATATTGTCGCGCTGCTGGTACTTCGTGGCAGTGGGGTACTGCTCGTCGAGTAGCAGGGCGGAGACTTCCTGATTCGTAAGTGTTCGGTAGGAAATCATGTCGCGCAAGTCGTTGCAGTAGAGTGTGATGCCGCCCGAGAACCAGTGGCTGTTGTATTCGGCACCCACTTGGTAGAAGTTGCTTTTCTCGGGTTGCAAGTCGAGGTTTCCAATGGTCACGGTCTTCGTCTCGTCGTTCTCATAGTACATCTGCAGCAGGGTGGGCGTGCGGTAGCCCGTGCTGTAGCCGGCTCTCAGCCTTACCGGGCCCGGGCTGTACATCAGGCCGGCAGTGGGTGTGGCATAGGCTCCGAAACGTTCGTTCTGTATGTAGCGGATGCCCAGCACGGCCTGCAGGTCCCTGAGCAGTTTCATCTCGTCCTGCGCAAAGAGACTCAGGGTGTACATATTGCGGAAGGAGAAGTTATAGCTGCGATAAGTCTCGAGAATGTATTCAGCCCCGGCCGAGAGCTTGTTCCGGGCGCCGAGGCGGAAGATGCCCTTGAGCGTGCCGTTATAGTAATGCTGACGTTTGGTGAGCTGTGTGCCGCCCGGACGGAATGTGTCGAAGGAGTCGCGCCGCGAATCCAGGTTGTCGGCATAGAAGTCCGCGGCCAGATAGGTGCGTGCGTTTACCCGCCAGGTAGCCCCCGTCCCGTAGAGCCAGTTCTGGCGGCGCAGGTCGCACAGGTAGGCCGGCGTCTCGGTGAAGACGGTATCGCCAGTGCGCGACACCTTACCTTTATAATATTTAGCCTGCTGTGGGCGTTCGGTCGCGTTCTGCTGCCAACTGCCGCGCACATAGACGCTGAGCCCGCCCCTGAAATCCCAGCCGAATCGCTGGTTCAACTGGTCGCTGTGCCAGCCCTGGCTCATGAGCCGTCCGGTAGGCTTCAGCACGCCCAGCACTTCCTCCTGCCGGTTTACCTGCCATCCCCCGGCCTGTTGCCGCTGATATTGCGTGCTGCTCTGGAAGGCTCCCTTTTGCACGCTGGCAGCCAGGCTTTCGTGGAACCTGCCCTTTGAGGAGCGCTGCGTCTGGTTGGTAACGGAGACGTGTTCGCGCTTAACCATGCGCGAGGTATCGTCTGTGATGATGTTTATCACGCCTCCAATGGCTTCGCTGCCATAGAGTGCCGACGAAGCTCCGCTGAGAACCTCTATCCGCTTCACATTTGCCATATTGATGCGCGTATATCGGTCGTCACCAGTGAGCCGGTGCCCGTTCTCGAGTATCAGGACGTAGTCCTCCGATAGTCCGTTCAGGCTTAGGGTAGTCCCCATGCCGTTTGTTTTGAACGAGACGCTGGGCGTCAGCATGGTCAGTGCTTCCTCCATGTTGGTCACATGCGCCTTGCGCAGGTCGTCGGCGGTGATGACCTGCACAGGCACGATTGCATTCTGTTGCTGGCTGTGGGTTCCCGTGCCGGTAACTACGATCTGTTGCATCCTGCTGTTGCGCAGCGTGTCGGGCTTCTGTGCGAAAGCCGTAACGAAGCAGAGGGACACCAGGCCCCAAAGCATACACTTTCTTCTCATCTTCTGAGCAGAGTTGTTTTCTTGTCCAATACCGTACGCCTTGTTCCCGAGGCGGTACATATTTACTGTTAAGCAAGATGGCAGGTTTCCTGACTTTTGCCTCCGCCGTTCGCGCCTTCCCAGACCTTGTTGTCCAGTGGTTTTTGAGCGAATGCGTAAAAAAGGCAATTACAGTAGCGGGCACTGCTCCGGTCTCGCACCGGATTCCCTCTCTGCCCCGCCGCGGAAGGACGGGACATCACCAAATTGCGGGTGCAAAGGTACAAATAAGCGAGAGATAAACAAAATAAATCACAAAATTTATTTTTTTATCCGAGCGGAAGTACTTTCGACTGCAGATCAAAGGTACAAAAATTTCGGTTAAGCGAAAAGAAAATAAATGTTTTTTTTTCTTGAGCGTGAGAAATTTCGGCTGAAGGCCAATAAGCGAGCGATAAACAAAATAAATCACAAAATTTCTTCGCCATTATTTCATATTATTCTTTCTATTGGTGCTCAGGCGAGCAAGCTCGGAGTCTTTTCTTATCCGAGCGGAAGTACTTTCGAGACAGTTGCTGCTGCACCATTAGGATGAGCCGGGAAAACGCCAAATGCAAAAATGCAAAAATGCAAATTTGCAAATGATTGGAGTCCTACCGGCCTGAAGGGCCAGCAGCTCCTAGCCCAGGGCATCGCCCTGGGTATATGTAATGTGTAGCCGGGAACGCCCTGCAGGGGCAAAAGCGTAATGAAACAGGTAGGGCTTATGCCCATTCAGGGCGAAATATAGGCATAAAAACCTACCCAGGGCGATGCCCTGGGCTATG
>JAILKU010000001.1 GCA_024693505.1 Bacteroidaceae bacterium
GCGGCACCATTATGTGAGAAAAACAGAGAGGCCGGCTTGCTGTCAAGTGCGCCGACCTCCCATATCGTTTTCGCCGCTCCAAATCAGAAGCGATATCCAAAGGCAATCGTGAAGTTGAAGTTGTGGATCTTGTCCAAATCGACAGCATAAGTATCAAACAGAGCGTCGCGGTAATTGTCTCGCCACATATCTGTGATGCCCCAGTCGCAGCCGACCATCAAACTGTAGTGCTGATTGTACTCTGCGCCCACGCGGAAGCCTAAGCCGGCATCCCAACGCTGGAAATTGGGGTTGATTGTGCTTTTCTTGAAAGCATTATAGCTCCATTCAGAGCTGCGGGCATCAGATCCGTCGGCATCTGCCGTAAACTTGTGCTTGCCAGTGATTCCCATCGCGAAGTAGGGTCCAAATTCGCCGAATACGCCCAACTCGCGGCTGAGATTGTACCGATAGCCCATGCGGATGGGGATTTCCAGGTAATTCAGGCGGAACTTGTCTGTGCCATCATAAGTAGTGTTCGATGCGCTCACCGCCTTTGCATCCGTCTTTGCACCCTTCATCGTCCAGTCCACGCCGGCGCTCAGGTACGTACCATGAGCCTTAGGCAACATATAGTCAAGCTTCAGGCCGAAAACACCGCCAATTTTTCCACCATATCCGAGATTGGTGACCTTCGTAGCATTCATTCCTACAAACGCCTGCCAGGTGAAACCCTGTTCCGGCTCATAATCCAGAGCCATTGCATTGCCTGCAAACGTGAGCAGGGCAATTGCCAAAGTGAAAATCTTCTTCATTTGTCTTCTTGTTTTAAGTTAAGTCTATTCCTATTCTATCCTCATGCTTCTAATAAGCACAATTCCGAGCGCAAAGGTACGAATAAGTGAGGGATTTTCCAAATTTATTTGAGAAAATCCGAGCGAAAGTACTTTCAACGGCAGTTAAAGGTACGAATAAGTGAGGGATTCTCCAAATTTATTTGAGAAAATCCGAACGAAAGTACTTTCAACGGCAGTTAAAGGTACGAATAAGTGAGGGATAATGAAATTAATTCGAAATATATTTCGTGCTTTGCATGCTTAATCGTAACTTTAAGCCCAAAATAGAGAAAATCAGAATATGCGAAAGGTTATTGGGATGGGTGAAACCATTCTGGACATACTCTTCAAAGAAAATCAGCCGGTTGCGGCAGTGCCGGGCGGCAGCAGTTTCAACAGCATCGTCAGTGTGGGCCGAATGGGCGTGCCCTGCTGCTTCGTGGGCTATACAGGACGCGATATTGTGGGGCGACAGACCGTGGACTTCATGAGGCAGAACGGGGTAGGCACAGACTACTTCGAGGTGCGCGACGATGAGAAAAGTGCCGTCAGCCTGGCCTTCCTGAACGCCGAGGGCGATGCCAGCTACGTCTTCTACAAGCAGCCTCCTCATGTAGGAAGCCAACTGAAGACGCCGCCTTTTGATGCGGGCGACGTCCTGCTCTACGGCTCTTACTACGCTGCCTGCACGGGCATGCGTCCGCTGGTCATGCAGATGCTCGAGCGGGCCAACCAGGCGGGAGCCATCATATACTACGACCTGAACTTCAGAAGCAGCCACCGCCACGAGCTGGAGGCCCTGACGCCCGTCATACTGAGTAATTTCCGCCAGAGCACCGTGGTGCGGGGCAGTGCCGATGATTTCCAGATTATGTATGGCACGCGCGATGCCCGCCAGATCTACGAGCGCCACATCGCAGCCTACTGTCCTGTCTTCATCTGCACCGACGGCCCTCGCAGCGTCAGCGTCTGCACGCCGCAGGGCGTGTTCCAGTTCGACGTGCCGCCCGTTTGTGATGTCGTCAGCACTGTGGGTGCGGGTGACAACTTCAATGCCGGCTTCTCCTGCGCCCTCATCTGGGACGGCATCATGCGCCGGGACTTGCCCACTTTGTCTCGCCAAGGCTGGGCTTCGCTCATTGATACGGCCTGCCAGTTTGCCGGCGAGGCGTGCCGAAGCACGGACAATTATGTCCGTCCGGGCTTCAGCATCGTAAAGCCACAACGCGAAAAGTAACAGTCAGGAAGAAGGGGATGCAGACTCCCACCTTGCGCCCTCTCCGGTTCAGAGCCGGACATCCTCCAGTTTAATCAGGCCGTTCACAATGGCATAGATAGTCAGGCCGGCGGCGCTGCGGATATTCAGCTTGCGGCTGATGTTGCGCCGGTGCGTCATCACCGTATTCACACTGATGAACATCTGCTCGGCTATCTCCTTGTTGCTCATTCCCTTCACCACGAAGGTTATGACTTCCTTCTCGCGCTCGCTGAGTCCGTCATTGGACGCATTTACCATCGTGGCGTCCTCTTCTTCGTCATCGACCATATCATAACACGACTGTCGCACCCGCTCCTCCAGCCGGCGCACACATTCGGCAAAGAGCGTATCCTCCAGCCGGCAGTGCTCAAGCAGGTCTTCCTCCGTCATATAGATGTCCATCAGCACATCGTTCAGCAGCGGCGCATTGCTGTCGCTGGGGTAGTATTTGATGATGATGCTCTTCAGTTCCGTGATGCTCTTCTCAATGCTGGCGTGATTGTCGGTATGCTGGTGGACGACCGAGGCAAACGTCTCGTTGGGCAGCCGGCGGGTCAACAGCCGATCTACATAGGGATGAACATGAGTGTTCTCGTAGTCCATGTGACGCTCCACTTCGGCTGCATATTCGTCGTAGAACTTCAGGATGAGGAAGGCTATCTGGTTCTTCGTCGAACAGTCGATGGCGCTGATGAGCTTTCGCCTTATGGCCGGCAGGCGGAAGTCGATGAAGTAGGTGTGCGAGTTCTTCAGATACTTCATCAGCGCCTGCAGGTTGATGTGCTCCGCCATCTCTCCCACATGGGCGTGGGCTGAATCCTTCAGGTAGTTCACTACCGTCAGGAAAGTGGTGACATCAACGCCGGCCTGAGCGCAGGTGGCAGCCACTGTCTGGTCGCCGAATCCCAGCTTAATGCCGAACCGGCTTATCATCTGCAGCATGCGATAGTCGTCGCTGATGACATCGCTCATAGGGTCTGTCTCGTGATATTTCTCCGTCATAGTCAGAGTGTGTTTTTTGGTTTGCGGTGCAAAATTACGACGAAGCGGGGGATAAACAAAATAAATTGCGGAATTTATTTCCTTATCCGGGCGAAAAAGCAATTACGGATGACGTTCTGAAAGTGGTGCGCCTTGCCAATTTGCCTCCCCCCAAAAGCGTTTGTCCCAAAATGATCGCAAGGGATCAGCTTCTTTGCGAAAAGCGACAGGAATCTTACAAAACCCGGGTATAAATTTTGCTAGACCCGCCTCGCGCAAAAAAAGGACTTGCTTGCGCAGTACTGAATCCCTACATTTCTCTTTGTACGCGAAAGCCCCACCTTTGGGGGGTGAGGCTTTCCGCATTTGTGATTCGTTACACTTTATTCTGTGTTAAGGCCGAAGAATTGTGCTCACTTGATCTTATATGCTGCGAAGTATTCGCCGTGGCGGAGGTAGAGAATGCCTTTGTCAATGGTCATGTGGGCCCAGTGGGGACCGCTACCCTTGGCTACGCGGAACTTGCTGACGACATCGAACTTCTCGGGCGTGGCATTCACAAGGCCTACAAAGCCGCGGCGCTCGTCGTAGATGAAGAGTTTGTCGTCGGCTCCGATGATGGAACCCTTGCCGGCTCCCTCGGTCCACTTCTCCTCGTAGTCGGTCTTGCCCGTTTCCCAGTCGATGCAGCACCATGCGCCGTCGTTGTTGTTGATCCAGTTGGAACCGTAGATCTTGCCTCCGGCGAGGACGTAGCCGCCGTGGTGGGTGTCGAGGGTTTCGGTGCGCCAGGTCACTTCCACGCTCTTCAGGTCGTCTGAGAGCTTCAGCTGGAAGCCGTTGATGTCGTAGCCGTGGCAGAAGAATATCTTACCGTCCTTGTAGAGTGCCGAGTTGGGGGCTATGTTGTCCCATCGGCTCTCCTTGCCCGAATACTTGGGTCCCCAGTTGTCGAAGGTCCACTCAATCTCTCCGTTGTCGGGATTTACGCCGATGACGTTCTTCGAGGTAGAGCCTATGATCTGTCGCTTGCCCTTGTACTCGATCATGATAGGCGAGACGTAGGCCGACTTCTCGTTGAGGGCCCTGGTCTTCCAAATCTCCTCGCCGGTATTGCGGTTGAGGGCTACCATTGTGGTCTGATTGCCGCAGGGAGTGTAGATTACCTTGTCGTCATAGACGAGGGGGCACTCGCTGGTTCCCCAGTTTCCTGTCTGCCGCTCGTACTTAGTGCCGCCGTCAACTTTCCACAGGATCTTTCCGTCGGCGATGTCGATGCATGCTATCTCTCCCATTCCGCTGATGACATAGGCCTTGCCGTCCATGATGGCGGGCGTAGTGCGTGTCTCGGGATAGGACTGCTTCCAGGGGCTTCCGTACTCGACCGTATACTGCTTCTTGCCCTTCAGGTCGTAGCATTGGAACACCTCCTGCGTGCCGTCCTCGTTCAAGCCGGTGAGATAGACCTTGTCGCCTACGACGAGGGGAGAGGAGTAGCCCTTGCCGGCATCCTCTGTCTCGAAGACGAGCTGGGGCCCGCCCTCGGGCCATTGCTTCAGAAGTCCCTTTTCGGGATAGTAACCACTGTGTTCGGGTCCGCGCCATCCATAGGGCGTAACCTGTGCCCAGGTTCCTGCGCAGATGCCTGCGCCGAGTAGGGCCGTGAAAATCATTCTTTTCATACGCTTTTGTTTTTTTGTATATAGGTGAATATTATTGTTTCTTGATGTTATAGGCCATGAGGGCTGTGCCGCGGCGAACGTAGAGTACGCCGTCGAAGATGGTAGGGTGAGCGAAGCAGGCTCCCGATCCGTCGGTGATGCGGAACTCGCTGACGACATCTAGCCCGGCGGGATTGATGCGGGCCAGGCCCAGGGTGCCCCTGCGCTCGTCGAACATGTAGAACATATCATCGGCCATGATGAGGGCTCCGCGGCCCTTCCCGCCGGGCCATGGCTCGTGGTAGAGCACTTTGCCCGTCTCTATGTCGAGGGCTGCCCATTTGTGCTTGTCGCCCGTACTGCCATAGACAACGCCGCCGACCTCTATCATACCGCCCATATAGAAATCTAGTTCCTTGTTCTTCCACAGGAACTTCACGGAGGAGAGGTCGTCGGCCATCTGGTACATCGTGCAGCCGTGCCCGTCGCCCAGGCTGACCAGCAGCTTGCCCTTGTAGAAGACGGGAGTGTTGATCATGGCGTTGGACCATTTCTTTTCCTCGGGAACGGGAATCCACTGAGTGTCGTTCCAGATCATTTTGCCGGTCTCGGGATCGACGCCGAAGATGTGCGCCTCGGTGCCGCTAATCAGCTGGCGATGGCCGTTCCATTCGATGATGCGCGATGCGAAATAGGTGGCTTTGTCGCCGAAGCCCTGTGTCTCCCATATCACCTCGCCCGTCCGCTTGTCGAAAGCTGCCAGGCAGATGTCTTTGCCGCAGGTGGTGACGATGATCTTGTCGCCGTCGATGAGGGGGTGCTCGCAGATGCCCTGGTCGTTGGGCGTTATGCCGTACTTCTTCCAATAGTCGAGCTTCCAGAGTATCTTTCCGTCGGCCCGGTTCAGGCATACCAGCTCGCCCATATTGCTGACCATATAGAGGCGGTCGTCGTCGATGACGGGGGTGGAGCGAGTCTCCTGGAAAGACTTCGTCCAGGCGTGCCCGTAGGTGACCTGCCACACCTTCGTGCCGTCTGTCTTAAAGCAGGTCAGCTGCTCCTGCTGCTCGTCCTCGGTGAGGCCTGCAGTATAGACGAAGCCGTCGCTGACCAGGGCGCTGGAGTTTCCCTTGCCGGCATCGTTGACCACCCAAAGTTTCTCGGGGCCTCCGGCGGGCCATTCCTTCAGCAGGTTCTTCTCTTCAGGATAGATGCCGCAATGGCCGGCACCTCGAAAATCGACCTGCTGGGCTCGCAGGCCGGCAGAGGAGAATGCCAGGAGAATGGTGAAAACTGAGAATAATGTTTGTTTCATATCAAATACTTTTTTATTATGAGTTTTATGCCGAAATATACAAACAGACAAAGAATGACGATGAAGAGGGCAGATAGCAGAATGGCCGCAGCACCGGCTCCGGCTGCATTGGCGCTGATGCTGATGACGGCCCCCGAAGCTCCCACGCAGAGGGCATAGAGCGGCACAAGGATATTCTCCCGGAAGAGAAGCCGGCGAATGAGGGGTTCGGAGAAGCCCATCGTGCGATAGAGGCTGACAGCCGGGCGATCCGCTGCAAGGTTCTTGCGAACAATTATGAGCAGGCTGAATATGCCCAGCAACAGGCCCAGGGCGCCCAGGGTGAGGAAGATGACGAGATAAGTCTCGGTGACCTCGAAGAACATCTGCAGGCGCTCGCCCACAGTTTGAACGCTCAGGCCGTACTCGCTCATGGCGGTGGAGAGCACTTCCGCGGCTTCGGCAGGGCGCGACGAACGCATCAGAAGCACCTCTACCCCATTCTCTTTGGGCCACAGACGGCGGAAGCCGGGAAGCGACATGATAGCTGATCCGTGGAAGAGCCCCGTGGGATATGTGCCAGCGATGACTACGGGTACCCTCTCGCCCAGGCCGTCCTGATAGAATATGGTGTCGCCCACCGACTTCATAAGACTCCAGGTGAGGGCTTCCTCATCGATGAAGACTTGAGGAGAGTCCATAGTCCATAGTTCAGAGTCCATAGTTGAGCTTGGCCCGACTGATTCCATCGTGAGGCCGAAGGCGGACATCGCCCCGAGGTCTACGCCCAGCACCGTGGGGGTGCTTACCCTGTTGAGGTTCAGGCAGCTGGCATCGTCCTGGGCATGACGGAGGAAGGGCAGGAAGGTTGTGCTGTCAGGCAATGAAAGGAGTGACAACTTGCGGCGAGCGGCAGGGCTGTTCAGGTCGTACTGGATGGGTATGCGGCTCTCCAAGTAGTATTGCCAACCGCCCGTTGCCTGACCGTTGCTGCCCATATCCGGGCGGTTCAGCCCTACTGAGAACACGGTAAACACGCCCATCGCAAGCGTCCAATATGCAAGTTGGTGCTGCTTCAGGCGGGTATGAACGGACTGCCACTTCATGTTGAGAACTGAGAACCGGGGCCTGAGGGCAGAAAGGCGACGAGTGACAAAGACGCGGAGGAAGAGGCTCCAGGCGAGCAGCCAGAGCAGTCCGCAGACGATGAAGAGCGGCATGCTGCGGAGGCTGAGGAAGTTGAAGGCCGTCAGGGTAACGGTAAGGCCCAAAAGCAGCAGGAACAGCACCGACGGGACGAGGCCGTGCTGCTTGCCGGAAGAGGCGACAGCGCCGTTCCTATGCTTCGCCCTGAGCACGCTCCGGATAACGAGCCACAGGGATGCAGCACAAATGAGCAGGCCTGCCACCCATCCGATGATAACCGTCAGAGGCCGGATGTGCAGGGCAAATCCCTCGGTATGCGTTGCTCCGCTCCACACATTCCCCAGCAGCCAAAGGGTGAGGGCCGAATAGAGAAGCCCGGCAAGAAGGCCTATGGGAGACGAGAGGAGTATCACGCTGAATGCCTCGCGGAACAGGGCTTTCCGTATCGCCCCGTCGGAGAAGCCCAGCTGCCTGCAGAGCTGCACCTCGCCGGTTCGCAGTGTAAGCATCTCCAGGAGCGGGTTGTTCATCAGCAGGATGGCGGCGAGGATTATGAAGAAACCAAGTGCCAGGAATAATCCGGCAAAATCTACGCCGTTCCTGGCGGCACTAAGGCCCTCACCCCGGGGATGGAAGACCAGCAAGCCGGCATCGCCTGGCGAGAGGCTGACAGCAGGCGGCGAGGCAAAGCGCAAGGCGGTGGCACTCCCGAAGGTATTGACCCAGTCGCGACTGACGGCATCGTAGCTGACAACGGCCTTGGGTGTCTGCCGGTAGGTGTACCAGAAATCCTCGTCGGCCTTCGTCACCCGTTCCATCCTGATGGGCAGGTCACTGTCCCAGTCGGTGCATTTCTCCACGTGGCTCAGGCCCGGAAACTCGGCCGTCAACAGGTTGTCTCCGATGAAGTCGGCCAGTGGCACAATGCGCTTTACCCTGAGTTTCCGACCCCGCGTCTCAAGATTCTTCAGGTCTTTGGCTACGAAGTAACTCATGCTCACAGAGTCACCCTCCGAGACTTGAAGGCGCTCTGCTGCATAATCGGAAAGGATGATGTCCCGACCCCTCAACGGCTCGCCCTGCCATTCCCCGACAGCCGTAACGAAGGGGTAGGCCAATGAGTCGTTGCCCGCCACGATTTCGTTTGCGAGATAGGAGAAGTAGCGGGTGGCGGAACCGGAGAGCCTATCCACTATTTCGCGGGGAATGAAGATGCCGTCGCAGGTGAGCGATGTATCCGACAGATGGATACCCGACCATTCAGGTTGCCACGTCTCGGCCAGTTGTTGCTCGCTGATGATGTCATCGGCCAGTAGGATATTGACCTTCCCCTCCAGTTCCATTGCCTCGGCCAGGTACTGACGATTCACGAAGACATTCAGCGGCAGGGTCTGCTCGTTCTTCAGCAGCAGGTTGCCCCCCTGGCCGATGCTTTTCACACCCGTAACGTTGAGCCTCATCTGCGTGGCATAGCGCTGCGTTACAAACAGGCTGCCCGAGGGCACCATGTTATGGGCGGGAAGATGAAGGATGAGAGAATTGAGCTCTGGGAGCTTAGCGCTGAGAGGCTCGTTCACCAAGGCCTCGCCGGGCAGGAGCGAGTCGGCATCCGTACCCCAGACATAGACGGGCAGGAGTTTCTCATCGACCGATACGAACCCGTCCACTAGCAAGTAACCTCGGGCATGTGCCATCAGGGGGTGAGAGGTCACGGTATCGCTCAAAAAGCCTGTACCACTGGCAATAATGGTCTCTGTAGGACCCAACCGCTCGCCGACGCGCTGCACCAAAGTACCGCGCACGGAATCGCCCAGCAGGAGGCTACCCGTCAGCACAGCCATCATGATGATGACTGCAAGAGCTACCAGGCGATAGAAACGCCAGTAAAACTTTCGGCTATATGATTCGAGCGACCTCATTGAACTCTTAACAATGGACAATGAACAATGAACAATGAACAATGAACAATGGACAATTAACTATGGACAATGGACTCTGACTTCTCTCAGTGCCACTTTGGCCATCAAGGAGGAGTGCGTAGCCATGATAACGGTGGTATGCAGTTCGGTGTTTACCTTACGGAAGAGGTCAGCAACCGCCTGTGCATTGGCTGCGTCCAACTGCCCGGTCGGTTCGTCGGCCAATAGCAGGGACGGCTGATTGATGAGGGCGCGAGCTATGGCAACGCGTGCCTGTTCGCCGCCGGAGAGGATGGTGACGGGCTTCTCCTTCAGATCAAGGATGCCCATAAAGTCCAGCAATTCCAATGCGCGCTGCTGCTCATCGTCCGTGGAGGCAGATTTGGTGGCAAGCGTCGGCAACAGGATGTTCTGCCAAACGGTGAACTGAGGCAAAAGGCGATGGTCCTGATAGACGAAGCCGATTTCACGGTTGCGTAACTGACAGAGCGTGGAAGGCGGGGTAGAGGCAGATATCTCAGTATTGTGGAGGAAGTAGCGCCCCTCATCGGGTAGCAGTAGTGTACCCAAAATGGAAAGCAGTGTGGTCTTACCCGCTCCCGACTCGCCAGTGACGGCTATGAACTCGCCCCTATCCACCTGCAGGGAGAGCGCATCAAGTACGGTCAGGGTATGCTGCCCGTCTGTAAATCGTTTGGTTATATTTTCGAGTCTTATCATATTTCTTTTGAGTCTTTGAACTTTTGAACGTCTGGAGCAGCGAGAGCCATTGAAAACTTGCTTTCATTTGGCCGAGTCGTGACAGACGAAGACCGTAGGTCAACTTTTGAACCTTGAACGTTGAACCTTGAACTTTTGAACCTTTAACTGAAGCACAAGAGGGTTCCGCGAGCTGTCAGAATGAAGAAGCGGTCGGCAAGAATGGCCGGTGAGGCAATAATTTGCTCACCCGCCTCATAATGCCAAAGCTCAGCGCCATTTTCGCAGTCTAGAATCGACACATGACCGTCCTTCGTGCAGGCAAGTACCTTGTCCTGCGCCACAAGCGGGGCACACTCGCCCGTAATGCCGCGCAGAATCTTCTTCCAGCGCATCTTCCCCGACTGGCGGTCGATACAACAGATGTGCCTGTCGCCCGAAAGGAAATAGACCGCATCCTGAGTGAGCGTCGGTGTGGACACTACGCCCCCTTCTTGCCCGTCCATATCTTCCGAAGCCGTCAGAAGTTTCCGATGACCTGAAATCTTACCGTCCTGGAGCGTCATCTCATAAACATTCCCGTTGTAATCACAGGCTACGGCCACCCCGTCGAGTATGGCCGGGGAGGCTGGCACGTAGCTGTCGAGCTTCAGCGAATCGGTCATCACACCTGTGGAGATATCTACAACCCTCACCCAGGCATCGCACCCGCCGAACATCATGTAGCCCTTCCACACAGCTGCCGTACCGTTGATGTAATAGCCTGTCTCAAACTGTCCCGTTTTCCGGCCAGTCATGGTTTCTAGCATGTACATATTGCCATCATAACTACCCACGAGCAGCAGATTGCCAACTGCGTTAACCTTCGGTCTTTGTCTGTCATGACTCGACCATTCGCATTCAGGCTCGCTGCTCCAGACGTTGGCCGAACCGGAGATCTGTCCCAACGTCTCGTATTCCCATTGCGGCGTTATGGTCTGAAGGTCACCAATCCTAAGCGCCGTCACAAGCCCATCGATACGGCCAACGTAAAGCATCGAGTCCACAGCGATAAAGGAGGCCTCGACCGCCGTGCCGAGGTCATAGCCGCAACATGTATCGCCCTCCAGCGTATAGCCGCGCAGTTCGCCCTTGCGGTTCATCGTATAGACGATATCATTATAAACGATAGGGGCTGCCACTGTGCGCGTCCGGGTCGTGGCACTCCAAAGTAACCTGGGGGCATCGGGCAGTGCACAGCCGGTATATCCACAGAGCGAAGCACTGCCTCGGAAGATGGGCCAGTCTCGCCGTTCCGCATCATCGCCGGAGGAGCCCTTCGCACCGACGCAGGCGGTCAGCGCGTACATTATTATAATATATATAAAGCTCCGGTTGGACATAGTTCAGCTAATTGTTTGTCAACATTCTTCTTACTCTGTTCTGGAATAACGACCTGCATATCGAAGCCGCGGCCCTGAAACGTAAAGCCGTCGTCGGAATTATAAACACAGAGGCCGCATCGGATGCACTTGGCAGGCTCGAACCAGAGGCGGCCGTTTACATGAACCGGTTCTGCCTGACAGGGGGGAGGCAGGGGGCCAAAGCGTGTCCACTTCGCCTTCATCCGCACCGCCAGTTCCCTTAGCCTACACTTATCCTTGCTCCCGCATACACCACAGCGCGCCTTGTGATCGCTCAGGAGCAGTTCGAGCGACATACGCCGCAGCGACATTACCTCGTCTGAATCGACATCAATATGCATCCCCTCGGTGGGGAAGGTGGCGCAGCTGGGCATCATCTGATCGCTGTCCGCATCGCGAACCATGCACACCATGCACGAAGCTTCGTGCACGGCATTGGGGGCATAGCACAAGGAGGGGATATCATAACCCGCATCGCGCAGTTCATCGATGAGCGGGCGCTGTCCGCTTACCTCCAGTTCCTTATTGTTGGCATATATTTTCATGAGAACCTATTATCAAATTCAAAATTATTAAATTCAAAATTCAAAATTATCAAAGGCAAAATTCAAAATTGACTTCTTACTTTGATGATTGCATGATAATCACACTCATCGATGCACAGACCGCACTGCGTACACCTGCCGGTGTCAATTACATGCCGCTCGTATGGTGTGTATGCGATTGCTTCGCTGGGACAAGAGCGGGCACACTTGGTGCAACCCACACAATCGTCGGTGATTTCCAGCTTCACCATCTGCTTGCACGAACCGGTGCGGCAGATGCCTTGCACATGCTCTTCGTATTCCCGGCGGAAATAGCGCAGCGTGGAGAGTACGGGGTTAGGAGCTGTCTTGCCCAATCCGCAGAGCGCAGCACGCTTAACAGACAGTGCCAACTGCTCCAGGCGGTCGATATCCTCCTCGTTCGCCTTGCCGGTAGTCAGGCGGTCGAGGATGTCGAGCATACGGCGAATACCAATACGGCAGAACGTGCACTTGCCGCACGACTCGGAACAGGTGAAGCGCAAGAAGTAACGGGCCACATCGACCATGCAACTACTCTCGCCCAACACGACCAAACCGCCGGATCCCATGATGGCACCCATCTCGTTGAGACCGTCGAAGTCCACCCCGGCATCACACAGCCCGGCGGGGATGCAGCCCCCAGAGGGTCCGCCCGTCTGTACAGCCTTCAGGGCTTCTCCGTCTTCGACCCCGCCCCCGATCTCCTCAACAATCTGTCGGAGCGTCGTGCCCATCGGCACTTCGATGAGTCCGCCGTGTCGCACCCGTCCAGCCAAGGCAAACACCTTGGTGCCGGGACTTCCCTCCGTACCGACCTTCCTGTATTCATCGGCTCCGTACCGGATGATATAGGGCACCTGACTGAGCGTTTCCACATTGTTGATAAGTGTCGGACGGCCATGCAATCCTTTCCGGGACGGATAGGGCGGGCGCAAGTGGGGGAAGCCCCGTCTTCCTTCCATAGAGGCGATGAGGGCTGTCTCCTCGCCGCAGACAAAGGCACCGGCACCCTCGAACACACGGATATCGAAACAGAAGTCCGTACCGAGGATGCGGTCGCCCAAGAGTCCATGCTCGCGGCACAGATCGAGCGCCTTGCGAATGCGAATGACAGCCTGAGGATACTCGGCACGGATATAGAAGAATCCCTTGGCGGCACCCACGGCATAGGCCGCAATCATCATTCCCTCGATAACGCGCAGGGGATAGGACTCCAGGAGGATACGGTCCATGAAGGCACCAGGGTCACCCTCGTCGCCGTTGCAAATAACAAAAGGAGGCATGCCGCCCACACAACTATCCGCCACAGCTTGCCATTTACGTCCTGTGGGAAAACCGCCGCCACCCCGTCCCCGGAGTCCACTGCGAAGTACCTCACCGATGGTTTGCCGGCGTGACATTCCCAGCACTTTTTTCAGTGCTTCGAAGCCACCCAGAGTTGTATATTCCTCGAGGTTGAGAGGATTGAGACGGCCGAAGCCTTCGGTTGAAATGTGAAACTGACCAGTGAGGAAGGTGTTGACGGCTTGAGTACGCTGATGCTCTGGGGTAAAGAGGATGTTGTCCCATGTCTGGTCGGTATGCAGCGTGTCAATCTGGTTGACGATGGCATTTTGCCAACGGCGCCAACGGCTCGCTGGACGGAAGTGATGTAGCAGAATCTCCTTTACCTCGTCGGGCTTGACGTGCGGATAGCGCACAATATGGCCATCGGTGGTGGCCACATCAATCAGGGGCACCTGGTTACAGGCACCAATGCAGGAAATGGGTTTGATGTGAACCTGAATGCCCAATGACTGGCAGGCTTTTACTACGGCATCCCTCACCTCGGCGGTGCCACTGGCCTGACAGCAGTTCTCCATGCCTAAGCGCACTTCGCCCTGAATACTCCGGCCGTCAGCCGTCTCTTCGCGAATCTCCTGTGACTCCATCGCCTCAAACTCCGCCAGCACCTCGCCGACCCGACCCGGCTGAACGTGGCCGAAGATGCGGCTGTCTATCTGAACTACAGGTGCCAGAGCACAGCACCCCAGGCAAGCCACCCGCTCGATGGTGTACTGGCCATCGGCGGTCGTGATGCCTTCCCCTTCCAGATGCAACTCACGTCTGAAGGCATCATAGACGCGGTCAGCTCCCTTCACATGACAGGCAGTACCCACACAAACCTTAATGGTATGCTTACCGTAAGGCACCATTCTGAACTGCGAGTAGAAGGACGCTACGCTGATAAGCCGAGCACGGCTGACACCCGTCTGTTCGCAGAGGCGGTCGAGCTCGTCAGGCTGCAGGTAACCGAACTTCTGCTGTATCTCCTGCAGGCGCGGTATCAGGTCTCCGCCTATGGCATCAAATTCTTTACTTCTCATTTTACTTTTCCCTTTTCACACAATACAGCGACTCATCAGTCCTCACTATCATCATGCCGTCGGTGAAGGCCGGCGTGGCGAAGGTCTTCTCGCCTGTCTCGAACGAAGTAATGAGGTCGAACGTGCTTGATTTGAAGATATAGACCTTACCGCTATTGCTAAACAGATAAACCTTACCATCGACCACCACCGGCGATGAATAGAAGGGTGTTGTCAGGTCATGCTCCTTCTTCACTTCGCCCGTCTTGGCATCATAGGCACATACCATGCCGTAGCTAGTGGCACAAAACACGAAATCTTTCGTCGCAGCCAGACTCGAGCACTCCGGCAGATAGTCACTGGCCTCCCAAAGCGTTTCACCTGTAGCACCGTCAATAGCTATGCACGTGGCGTACTCGCTGGCACCGAATACCAGGCCATCTGCACTAGCCGGACTCGAGCCAACCTCACCGCTCATGCAATCTACACGCCACAACTCCGCACCATCGCCTGGATTGTATGCGGCAATGGCAGGATTGCCCATCACCACCAGGGTTGATTTGCCGCCCAGCTTGGCTATGATCGGCGAGCTCCAGGCTATCTTGTCCTTTGTCGCCTTACTCCATATCTGGTTGCCGTTCTTCGTGTTAAGAGCCAGAATCCGGGCATCCGAATTGTTCTGGTACTGTATGATGAGTATATTGCCAAACATCAGCAGGGAAGAGGCATAACCATAGTGATTGTCGGGCAAACCGATATTCTTCGCCCAAAGACGCTTGCCGTCCATGTTGGCACAAATCACGTCGCCCGTTGCAAAGATGGCCGCTACTTCCGAACCGTTCGTGGCCACCGTACTGGCCGCCAGGCCCGTATCGTCATTCACCTTTGGCATAGAACTAGGCGATCCGCTGATGCCGTCGGCCTTTACAGTCCATTTCAGTTCGCCCGTCCATACATCAAAGCAGTAGAGTTCGCGTGCCTGCTCGTCAGCCCCTGTGATGAAGACATTATGCCCTGTGATGACAGGCGAGTTATAACCATGTTTGGGAACCGTTGACTGCCAGAGAATGTTCTTCTTGCTTTTCAGATTCCACGATGTAGCGATGCCCCGGGCCGATGAAGTACCGCTGGAGTTGTTGCCACGGAAGGCCTTTGATGCAATCTTCAGTTCGGGCAACTCCTCCGCCACGACAGCCGTATCGGTCTCCACCACCTTCGCGCTGTCGATCTTCACTATAATTGTGCTGTCAGCCTTGACCTTTGGTCGAGCCTGCTTTTGCTCGGCATAGCTGGAAAAATTTCCACTCTGCTCTCGCTTACTCGCAGCCTTCAGACTATCAGCTTGGGCCAAGGCAATCTCCTGAAGCGAATCCTGCACAGCTTCTGTCCCTTCCTGTGGCATCTCAGACTTATCTTCTACATCATCGGACTGTGCCGTCAACGCCTTGGTGCCAACGGACTGGAAGATAAAGACAGCGATGCCCACTAAAGCTGCTGCACCCGCGGCCCAGGAGAGGTACTTGCGGGCATGGCTCTTGGTCATCCACTCGTCTATGGGATCCAGCTCCTTCTCGGGCAGGTTCTTCGTGTCCTTATAATAAAGAGCCAGGCATGCCACTAAGACGGTCACCATGCCGACAAGCAGGTAGATGCCGGTTTTCAGCTGACCTTCCTGCACAAAGTAAGCCTTGCGCGAAAGCAGATCCAACTGACGGATCTGCTGCTGAAGCTTCTGGTTCTCGTCATTGCTTTCATTCAAAGCCTTCAGCGTCTCCATCACTTCGCTCTCGAGCGGCGACACATGCTGCATCTGATAGTAACTCACACCCAGCATGCTGGCCAGGGCGAGCACGAAGACAGCTGTAACGATGGCTGTATTACGATATAGTTTTCTCATGTTTCTTGATGTTTATATTCTGAGGACAATAGCTAAAGCATCTGCCGCACATTGTGCAGTGAGCCGAAGAAACTTCATACGTCTTGCGGCTGCGCTTGAGCGACAACTTCAGGAGTTTGAAACCGATGATGAACCCTATCAATGCACCGGCGAGGCGGGTGTAGAACCTGTAGTCAAGCCGTACCTCATCCACCCTGGCTTTCAACTCTTCAATATTACCGCCCAGGGCATTGAAGGTCTCCACCTCCAATGGCACCTCCATGTCGGGACGGGCTTGTTGCTGCAGGAGCAATTCATAAAGATAGACATCCTTGTGGGCAAGGCTCAGGGCATCGCTCTGCCCGCCGACCAGAAATGCCCCGGCCATAGTCAGCAGGGGTAACAGGGCAGCGAAGAGGATAATACGATTAACACCCTTTCTCCGCTCTTCTCCCGTCCTGCTGCTCTGCGGGCTGCGGATAGCATCCACGGGGCAAGACATGCCACAAAGCGCACAGTTGATACAGCCCCGAGGCGTTATCTCCAGTTTCTTCCATGACAGCGAGCTGAACACACTGAGCAGTGCGCCATAGGGGCAAAGGAACCGGCAGAACGGACGACCAATGAAAACGGACATCAGCAACAGACCGATTCCAAAGGTAATCATGCCCATGTCGCCACCCAAACGGAAAATACCCACAAAGGGATCAAGGCGGCAGATGAGGAACTGGCTACGCGTAGCAGCATAGAGGATGGTAAAGGCCAGATATATCCAGGGAATGACGGACAACGCAACCGAGACAGAACGTGCCAGGCGGAAGTTACGGATATTGACGAGTTCCTGCAAAGCACCCAACGGACAGACACCCGCACAAAAGACCCGGCCAAAGAGCAGTGCAAACAGGATGGGGAGCAAAAACACCAGGAGCACGTACCAGGGCAAGTGGTAGTCGGGACTGACCAATGACAGCACCACATTCTGGATGCTACCCACACTGCACACACAACCGCTGCGAAAGAAACCGAAGTAGAGCACCGATACAACCGACAAGGAGTAAATGACTGCCCGGCTGCGTTTCCGATAGGCACCCCACACGACAAGCGACATCATACCGATAAGCATCACGATATCCACAACATTCCAAAACATCTCATTCGGCGCACCATGTAGAATAACAGGATACTGATAGCCCGAAGTGAAATCTGGCTTCGGGAATCGAGCCTCGGCCCAGACCGCAAGGCTGGACAAAACTCCTATTAATATAATAAATCCTCGTTTTCTCATTTACTATTTACTAGGCATGATCCTTCAGTTGATAGGCATTTGCGTTCGAAACGCGATGAATGGCGTCCGAGGGGCACACTCTGGCAATGGCACATTCGTTGCACTGCTGACATAAATCCTGCTGAATCTGAAGGAACAGCGAGCCATTGCCAAACGAGGTACAGCCTTTCACGCATTTGGCGCACCCGGTACAAAGCGACTCGTCGATAGTGTACTCGAAATAAGGTTCCTCCACAAACTTCCGTGTGATGGCACCAGTAGGGCACAACTGGTTCTCGGCTGCCGTATTGAGTTCCTTTACATTCGGACGATAATAGCCGCCACAGAGGTCGCAGTAGCCGCATACTCTGTTGGCATGGAAGCATTTTACCGCCGATACCGGCAGTACACAATCGGTCTCGCAACGTCCGCACTGCGTACATCTGTATGGGTCTATTTGCCAAAAGACCTCTCCTGCCTTTCCACTGCTTTTCGTAGCAAGCAATCCGCCCGAGGCAAGTGCCACACCTCCTGCCATCAGCGTTCCGCATCGGCGCAGGAAGTCTCTGCGCTCCACAGGGCTTTTTAATTTCTCTTTATTCATTTTTTTCTTCAACTTCTCACAATTTTAGCGGACAATCCTTGTCACACTGTCCACACAGTGTTTGCTGACTAAGACGTTTATTGTATTGAAAGACTGATACTTTATTGTCTCCGGCAACGATGAGCTTATCTTTCATGATACGGATATCATAGGCTGTATGACCTCCACCCAAGGCTTTGCTATCGAGGAGGATGCTGCGAAACTCACCATCAGCGCTATAGCAACTGATGCGGGGAATGCCCTTTTCAGAGGTCAACAATTCCCCGTTACCGGCAGGCGTAATGATAGCAGGGTTGCAGCATCCGCTGAATGCTCCGACCTCGGCTCCCGGCTTGCCGAAGGAGGACAAGAACTCACCCTCTGTCGAATAAATCTCCACACGATGACGTCCGGGGTTGGAACAATAAATGCGATCGCCGAGGTATGTTACGGCAAAACAATAGCTGGGCACGATAAAGCCTACAGGGCTTTGGATGAAGCGGGCCAGTGTGCCGTCAAGATTATACTTGCAGACGTTCTTGTCTGCAGCGTCGGTCACAAAAACGCCATCCGGGCATACCGCAATCGAACAGTAGTCGGATGTCTCGCTGCAGGCATCCCACTGCTGCACCGTCTCGCCTTGGCGGTCGTACACCTCGATGCGGGCAGGGAAAAGCGCATAGATGCGTCCTCCGAAAACGGCGATATCACGCAAATCGCCGGGTGTTGAGAAGTTGGTCTGCAACTCGCCGCTCAGTCCATAGATGTATATGTTATTGGGCGTAGCGATGAATATGCTGCCGCCCTCTATGTCCAAGGCACAGATATCATCTGGAACCTCAAAACCAAAGGTGCGCCGGTAAGGTGAGACGAAATCCCCATTCTCTTCCAAGAGCGTAATCCCTTTCATCCGCTTAGAATCATAGAATAGTCTGTCGGGATGCCTGAATAGGTTCCATACGTTCCGCCCCACCACCGAAAGCGCTACGCCTCCGACAGCCAAAGAACCAATAGTTTTTAAATAACCTCGCCTTTCCATATTTTAAATTCATTGTCCATTGTTCATTGTCCATTGTTCATAATTGAGCATCGTTCTCCTCTCGCTTATTCGCAACCTTTAGGCATTTGATGGTCTTGGAATCTCGGATAATGAGCATTCCGTCGGCGTAGGCCATAGGGCCCCACGCATCAATGCCCTCGTCCATAACACGTTGCTTACGTACGAGTTTCATGGAGGTTGAGCTAAGTTGGTACATATAGAGTTCGCCGTCTTCCTTTAATGCAAAGAGACGGTCGCCAATGATCATGTAGGGTCCCAGTCCGAAACGTTCGTCGGCAGCAGAGGTCCAGACGGGGTGATGCAGGTCGTCGGGACGGTACATAGCCAGCCGTTCTCGCATACCGCCACCGTCCTTTGGAAGAATGGTGATGAGCAAGCCCTTGTAGTTGACAGGAGTCTGTTGTTCGCTCGACATACCCTCGCTGGCCTTGTAGCTCTCTTTGATGGCTGCGCGCCACGAAGCACCTTGCCTGTCCACTTGGAGCAAGGCTCCGCCAGCTCCATATCCTGCCACGAGGAATATCTGGTTGGGGGAGATCTGAAGGGGCGAAGGGGCCACCACAGAGGGTTGCCACTTATTAGTATTCCACAGCAGTTTGCCGCGATTATTCTGTTCCGCTGAGACGCCGCACACGCCACCCACACCGATATACACATAGGTAGGCGTTCCACCCAGATTCATGGGGATGACAGAGGAGTGGGACATTTTGAAGTTGATGGTGTTTGGCGTAGCCCAAAGCGTCTGGCCCGTATTGACATCAACCCCGAGCATGAGGGTGTCCCGGCCTGCCGGAGCAAGCACGAGTGTGTTGCCGTCTATGAGGGGACACTGCGCCGTGTACCAGAACGGTATCTCGGTTGAGAAACGCTTCTTCATGTCTATGCTCCAACGCATCTGGCCCGTTATCTTATCGCAGCACATGACATGACCCTCCGGTCCGATGGTGATGACTGACTTGTCGCTGACGGCAGGGATGGAACGGGAGAAACCGTGATTGCGCTTCAAGGGTACACGGTACCAGCGCTTCCACAACTGTTTGCCCGTCAGCAGGTCAAAGCAGCGCAGCGCATCGGAACTCAGCTGCTCGTCATAATCGAGCACATACATCCTGCCTTCGGAGATGACTGGCGCAGCATGTCCCTCGCCAGCCGATACTGACCACATTTCCTTGAAATCGTCCTCGACCCATGACATCTGCTCCTCCAAGGCCACCTGATTGTCATGATTGCTTCCACGGAAACAGGGCCAACTCCCCGGCAACGCTGTGGCCTGTTGAACTGAATCCTGCATAAAGAACTCACCAATCAGTACATCGTTGGCCTTGCGTACCTGACCGGCTGGACGGTTGTCTGCACCTGGCTGTGCCTCAGTGAAACCGTCACTTGGGTCATAACAGTGCCATGCAATAAGCAGGCACAGCCAGAAAGCGGCGACACCAACGGTGATCCATGTTATTTTTCTGTCATTCATACGATTGTTCACTACTCACTTTCGACCTTGGTCATTGCGTTCAACAGGAAAAGGATGTTATATAGCTCCTCGGAATACCAGAGGCGGGAGAAGTAAAGGCCTATGGGTTCGCGATCATAGAGTGTGCCAGCCTTGAACCGGCGGTAGAGATAGTCCCAGCCGCACTGCTTCTCGGTTTCGTAAAGACCGGGGAAATGAGCCAGTGCAGCGAGGGCCCGGCTGGTGAAAGTAACCTTGGACTTCACGCCCTTATTGCCGCCCCAACCACCGTCTTCGTTTTGGGCTTGCAGGATAAAACCGACCTGCGACAAAGCCAACTCAGCAGCTTTCGGATGGCCGGTGGACATCAGGTAGTCGATAGCCGTGGCTGTGCCATAGACAGGAGCCTTTTCATCGGAGGCATCCTGGTCGCCAAACCATAGGGGGACCCAGCCTTGAGCCTCTTTTTCCATCCAGGCTATCATACGGTCGAAGCTCTTCTGTACATCGGCTTTCAGTCTGCCGCCCAAAGAGGGCAACCACAGCCCCATGGCAAGAATGGCATGGGCAGTGATATCGGGCGTGCTGCGGTCGAAGGGTAGTTTCCCCCACCCGCGGCAGAAGGTGGGCATCCCGCCATCTCTATTCTGCAAACCCATAAGCCACTCCAGCCCTTTCCCGACCTCCGGACTTGGCTGGCCTTGAGTCAGATGATGCAGGGCAACCAGCGCACCGCTGGTGTCATCCCCGTCCGGTACAGAACCACTGAGATCGCTCCACCCCCAGCCCCCTGGTGCAGCAGCAGTGAAAGGATGGACGGTGGTTGTCGCATTCCGTCTGATAGCCCTTTCGCATTTCAGCCTTTCCTTCGCCCATTCTTCATTGCGCGGCAAGACCTTGGCAGCCAGACTTGTCAGCCAGCCCGACAGGTTGGTATCGATGGGCCATGAGCCGTCTTCGCGTACGGTATCAACGAGGAACTGAGCACAGTGCTTCGTCACTTCATGCTGACGGAAGCCGCCTTCCGCCAAACACATACCTACAAAAGCCGTCAGGGGGGCAGCCTCCAGGAAACCGCCATCTTCAGGTTGCATACGAAGCAATACACGCATCGACTTGGGAACAAAGAGGCGACGCAACGGCGAAAGCAGTCCGCCCTTCTTGTTCAGCTGGCAAATGCCAATGGCTATCAGTGCAGGAATGGCATAGCTCACCACCGGCAGGTTAAGGTAGCGGAACAGCCGCTGAGGCAACGTAGCCAGTTCGAAGGGGAAGGTGGGAATGCCCTTCCAGCTCCTGACAACTCCTGCCAGAGCGCACATCACAAGAATGGGCACGGAGAAGGTGTAGTCGCGACCGTAGTAACGGAGTACGCTCCAGGTGATAGCCTCTTCGCTATCGTCCCCGAACTGGCGGCAAAGATATTGCCGGGTCTCATCGGGAGCCTGTCCCACAGCAAAGAGCGAGGCATAGGTGAGCAGTGTGGCGGTCATGTTCGACGGACTCTCTACCGAATCGCCCCACGAACCATCAGCCTTCATCGTTCCATGCAGCCAGCGCACACCGGCCCTGATCTGAGACGCATAACGGTCGGGGTCTATCCGCTGCAGGGCAAACACACTGACAGAAGTGGAGATAGCACTACTGGAGAGGGCTCCTCGCCACATGCCATCGGCCGAACGGCTCTTCATTAGCCGCTCCAAGGCATCTGCCTGCATTTCCTTCATCTGTTCTGCATTCATAACGAGCCTAATGCTAAAAGTCCATAGAAAACATATTCCACATCGCTATAGTTATCGAAAACGGTAGGAGTGAAGCCGCCGCTGTCGAGCCAATGAGCGTTAATAAAATCAGAAGCATCCTTATATTCAGTCCCCAAGAGACGCAACGTAAACAAGGCCACAGCGGTGCTCAGCAAGTCGGGGACGGGGGCTTCATCTGTAGCGCGGAAGCCGCCGCTTTCATCCTGGCGTTCATGGAGCCAGGCGAGCAAATCGGGATCGGGCCGGGACTTCGTCTGATGCTGCATGGCCAGGATGCAACAAGCGGCATTGGTGGTCCTTGCCGGTGGAAGGTTCGTCAGCAGGGCCTTGAGAGCTGAACGCCCGCCGAAGATCCGTTTCTCCGCCTCTATAAAGCGAAAGAACCGCTTGTATATTGTATCTTCCTGCCGACCATCCTCTGCAGACAGGCTGATGCGCGTTCCGAGTAATCTGAGCGGTGAGAACACGGCCTCGAGCACTTCGCCAAACTGTTTGTAGTAGGCATCCTCGCCACCACCGGCATTCATATAACCGCCACCAGTCTTCTCCGAAGCCACGAAAGCCTGAATGGCTCGTCGCGCCTCAGGCGATATGCGCTTCCAACCTCTGCGCAATGCCCAATAAACTTTATATAACAACGGTATCCTCACTACCTTTTGAACTTTAAGCTCTTAAACTTTTAAACTCTTGAACTTTAAACCATGGACTCTGTTACCTGATAGAGCAGGCGTTTCAGTTCCAACTCGTCGAGGGCGTTCAGCGCATCGAGCGCCTCCTGGTGGAAGTGTTCGGTCAAACGCTGCAACTCGATTCTGACCTCGTCGCCGCTCCAGGTCGGGTGTTCGTTCTGCAGGGCCAGCACTGCAGACGGATGGGTTGCCAGCACCTTGTCTTGCATGTAATCTTCCAAATCGTCCTTCAGCTGATAGGCGATGCCCAAAGCCTCGGAATAGGTTTTCAGCATCGGACGGAGATGGGCGAAATTACCCGTACAACTCAAGCCCAGCATCAGCGAGACCTCGAAGGCAGGTACTGTCTTATTGCGGAAGATGTTCATGACAAAGGGCATGTCAACAGACGTTCCGTTCCACGACAGTTCCTCACCCTGGCCTTTGCATAGCTTGATATGCGCTTCAGCAATGAGACGGAGCAGTTCGGCATTATTGCTCTGTGCCAAAATGCGGTAACCGAGACCCAGCAGAGCATCTCCCGCATTGATGGCAAAGGCATCGCCATAGAGGGCATTGATGGTGGGCTGTCCGTAGCGGGTCTTGTCCTGATCTTCGATATCATCGTGAATGAGTGAGGCTTTGTGAAAGCACTCCACCGCAACGGCAGCACGATGAACATCATCGGTCATCTCGGTCTTGCCCGTCAGTGCCTGCCAGACAGCAGCGAGCAAGTAGGGTCGCCAACGCTTGCCCTCACCGCTCATCCAGTCAAGACAGACATCGAGAGTGCGATTGTCTGCGGGATGCATCAGCTGCTCCAGTTCTGAACGCGTGAACCATCGGTTCACCTGTTCGCGGATGGCCTCATGGTCGAGCAGTGTGGGCGTAGCCTCATCGCTGAGCATAGTAAGCAGTTCTTCCACATAATCCTCATCGACATGCGTATCCCGGCAACCTGAATCGTTCAGGGCAACAGCCAGACCTGGTACGGCGTGCCCTACGAGCAGGGGGAAAGCCTTCTCCAGGGAGTCGAGGCAGCTCACGCCAATAACAGCATCAATCACATTGTTCTCTATCAGTTCGATGACCTGCGTAAACCCTTCCGCTACGATACTCAGGCCGCCCAGCTGCTCGGCCCTGTCCTGCAGACGGGGGATGTTGCAGCGGCCGCAGCGGTGGCAGAGCAGCCCGTAGGCATCGAACTCGGCCTGACACTCGCCGTATTTGCTCAGGCACTTGGGCAGCATCAGCAGGCGTCGCTCATGAGGGATGCCTGCCACGATCGGGAGCCATAACTGGTTGTGGATCTCGACCATGAGCCAGGGATGGAGGTGCCGGGACGAAGTCTCTGCCTGCGAATGGGCAATGAATTCATCAGCCAACTGCTCCAGCTGCTTGAGCGAGACCGGCGGGCAAAGGTGTTGCGTCTGCACAAACTCTTTCAGTGACTTGCGCAATGCTGTCCGCTCTTCCAGCGTTGGAGGTATTCTTAATTCATAATTCATAATTCACAATTCATAATTGAGCTTCTCTCGACTCCTGTCACGACTCGACAAAATCCAAACGAGTTTGGTTCTGTGCTCGCTGCTCCAGGAGTTGACCTCCGGTCGACTCCCTTCGCGACTCGGCCAAATGAAAGTGAACTTTCAATGGCGCTCACTGCTCCAAGAGTTCATAATTGAGCTGCGCTCGACTCTCCCCCCCTGGGGGCGGGAGGTCTTATCCGTATGCTCCGAAGCCGAAGAAGTAATGTCTCTTCAGCCATCTGTAGGGTGCGCTCTTCTCCGGGATGGCGGCAGCCCCCATATCATGACACGGCACCGGCTTCATCCGGGCATATTCCTGCATGGCCGTTCCCCGGCTGGTGGCCTCCCGGGCATCATAGCCCCTGATGATCTCAGCCATAAGCTGCGGGTTCTCCATCAGGATGCAGCCCCGGGTAGCCTGGGCTATCTGTCGCCTCATCCCGGAAAGGAACTGCGACTGTGCATAGAGCGCCGAGAGGTTGCTGGCATCGGCGTTGAGGAAGTCGGTAGCCATCTGGATAACAGGGCAGAACTCCAGGGCGCCCGAGGGCGAGATGTGGTGACTCATGCCTGTGGCGCCAGGGCAAATGGCTTTTCCCTCTGCGTCCCAATAGACATCAATGAGGGCGACGGGCGCATTCAGGCGCTCGCTGACGAGGAACTGGCGCAGGCGGGTTATCTGCTCGCTGGTGAGTGCCGCCTCGGGACGGGCATCGGCACCGACGGGACGGTAGATGTAGTACCACAGATAGGTTGCTCCCAGGCGGGCCACCCGCTCAATGTGCTCGCGGCTAACCAACTCGTCGAAGTTCGTCTGACAGATACTGGCGGCTATTCCAAATATTAGACCCGCCTCGCGACAGGCACCGACCCCTTGCAGGGTGCGCCGATAGACATCGCCGGCCTGGCGGCGGCTGTCGCTTTCCTGTTCCAGTCCTTCGATGCTGATGAGAGGCGTCACGTTTCCGGCCTTCCGCAGTCGCCTGGCGATGTCGGCGTTCAGCAGCGTGCCGTTGGTGAAGAGTTGGAAGTAACAGTCGGAGTGCCTGTCGAAGATGTCGAGGAGCCCTTTGTACATCAAGGGTTCGCCGCCCAGGATGCCGAAGAACCTGGAGCCATGCAGCTTGCTCTGGCGGATGATGCCGTCCACCTGTTCGGTTGTCAGGCTCCTGCGCCCGCCCCTGGTCACCCAGCATCCGCTGCAGGCCAGGTTGCAGGTTTCGGTGACGGAAATCATATTGAAGGCCGGGAAGAACGGTTCGCCCCGCCGCTGCCTCCGCTCGAACTGACGCATATTCCGCAGGTTGGGCCGGCAGAAGTTCCAGAGAAACTTCCACAACAACCTGACAGGGGTTTGCCTCGTCACCCGCCAGCAGAGCTTAATCAATTCATAATTCATAATTCACAATTCATAATTGAGCTGCGCTTAGTTCCCGCTCACTGCTCTAGGAGTTGACCTCCGGTCGACTCCCTTCGCGACTCGGCCAAATGAAAGTGAGCTTTCAATGGCGCTCGCTGCTCCAGAAGTTCACATCAGTTTCTTTCTCGTCGCGAGCCGTTCGCGGAGGGTCTGGGCAAATAGTTCCCGAGTGTCGAGCCTGACAGCCGTTTCCTGCTGTTCCGGGCCACCGTTGATAGGGCTGCGGTCGTACTTCGGGAAGATGATGGCGCCGGCAGGACAGGTGCGGGCACAGGCAGGGCAGTTGTTCTTGCAGTGGGTGGGATGAACCACCCGGATGCGCTCCTCCACCATTTCATAGACCCCGAAGGGACAGAACTCCAAACACTTCCCGCATTCCGCACAGACATCCTTGTCGAGCACGGGATACCAGGCATCGTCGCCCAGCTTGCAGGGCATAGTCTCCATCTGCTTCATCCACTCTTCCTCTGCCACATCGGCAACGCCCTCCACGGGCTTTATGCCCAGGGCCTGGAGCACGTCTTCGGCTGTTCCCGTACGCAGATTCAGGGTCTGCACCTCGTCCTCGCCCACAAAGGCCATCAGACTCTTCACGGCTCGGGGATGGCAGGCTACTACGGTTGTCCGGGCTATATCGTGTACCGCCTCCGACTTTTTCTCGCAGAGCTCGCACAGGTCGGCTGTCAGGCATACCTCGATGCCGGCCCGCTGAGCCGCCGCAGCCACCTTGGCCACTTTCGTCTTGTCGATAAATGTGCGCGAGGCACATGAGCAAATCGTTATCTTATTCATAATTCATAATTCAATAATTAAATACCCAAACGTCTAGCTTTCGTTATCGTTAGCGTTTTCGTTAGAGGGATTGCAGCGGCGCCAGCCCTCTCTCCCCTCCTTGACGGGAGGGGCCGGGGGAGGGTCTAATTCATCGTCAGCCAGTTCTTGAACTCCGCAGCCTTGTTTTTGCTGACGAACAGGGGCTCGGGCAGTTCGACAGGCATCCTGACGAGCAGGCGGCTGTCGAACCATACGACAATCTCCTTCACGCAGTCTCTCGCCACGATATACTGCTTGTTGGCGCGGAAGAACCGGGCAGGGTCGAGGTTGCCTATGAGCGAGTCGAGCGAACGGTTGTAGAGCATCATACGGCCCGTCTTCAGATAGATCTGCGTCTTGCGGTCGGTGCTGTAGATGCAGGCCACCTCGTCCAGGCTGACGGGCATCAGCTTGTCCTTCACGGGCACGAGCAACGAGGTCAGGTATCCTGTTTTCCCCGCTGCGCTTTCAGCCGGACCGTCGGCAGGCCTCATCCGCATCAGACGCTCCAGGTAGGCCATCACGTCGCTCCTGCTCCAGCGCTTGAACTTCTCCAGGGCGCGCTCCAGTTCCGACATCTTGATGGGCTTGAGCAGATAGTCGATGCTGTTCACGGCAAAGGCATCCAGCGCATACTGATCGTATGCGGTGGTGAACACGATAGGGACGCTGACCTCCATCTCCTGAAACAGGGTGAACGCCGAGCCGTCGCTCAGGTGGATGTCCATGAAGATGAGGTCGGGAGCCGGGTTGCTGCTCAGCCACCTGACGGTCTGCTGAACGCTCTCGAGCACCTTCAGCGGCTCTATCTGCGGATCTATCTCCTGCAGCATCGCTATCAGATTCTCGCTGGCAGCCGTCTCGTCTTCTATAATCAGTACTTTCATTTATCCTAATGGCAATATTACGGTGAATTTCTCTTCGCTCTGCTCCACCCTGATCTGCCGGTCCATCAGCAGCATGAAGCGCTTCTCCAGGTTGGCCAGCCCCGTGCCGTGCGTCTCGGGCTTGTAATGCTTGGGGTACAGGGGATTGACGACCATCAGCTCCCTGGCGCTGTTCATCACGATGTCTATGCGCATCCTGTGCTCGCTGTCTATCATGTTGTGAACCGTCACATTCTCAATCAGCGGCAGCAGTGCCAGGATGGGAATCTGCAGCGACAGGCACTCGTCCGGCACCTTTATGTTGACATCCAGCTTGCCTGCATACCTCACCTCCATCACCTCGCAGAACGAACGGGCAAACTCCAGCTCTTCCTTCAGGGAGACCAGTCCCTTGTGCTCGCTTTGCAGGATGTAGCGGAAGATGTCGCTCAGATGGTCGATGTAGCAGATGGTCAGCCGGTCGTCCTTCTTCCTGACCAGGCTGCTGATGCCGCCCAGCGAGTTGAAGAAGAAGTGGGGGTTGATCTGGTTCGTGAGCGCTGTGCAACGGCTCTGCAGACTCTCGATCTTCAGCTGCTGCAGTTCCTCGTCCTTCTTCTGGTGCACCAGGCTCAGATGGTTGGCATAGCCGAGCAGCAGCCCCATCATGCCCATCACGAAGAACTGGAACGTCAGGATGATGGGCCGTCCGTCGAAGCCCGAGCAGATCAGGGCCGTGATGCCCTTGTAGAGGGCGTAGGCCACAGCCGTAAGCACGACGTTTGGCAGGATGCGGCGGGAAAGCGAAGGGGTCTTCAGCCATCGCTGGTTGAAGTACAGAAGACCTATCGAGAAGAGCCAGAACAGGAAGAAGCGTATCAGGGTATTGTCGATGTAGCATGCCCGTTCCCCGGCAGGCACAAAGTCCCAGTCCAGACTCAGGAAAAGCAGGTTGGGATAGCTGACGAAGGCCGTGCAGACCAGGCTGGCCAGGAGTATCTTGTTGAAAGACTTATCGTATCTCATATAAGGTACAGGTACATCTTAATAACTTTCGAGGGCACAAAGGTAACAATTATATTTTATATAATCCGCTTTTCATGCATAAAAACGTAAAAACAGCCCGTTATGCCGATTTGGAGGCACAAAAAAAGCCCTCCTTTTGGTGGGAGGGCCTGCAGAAGAGTGCTGTTGTCAGACTATTCTGTGCGTTGGGTTCGGACGACCCGGCTGGAGGTAGCGCCAGGCAAGTATCTCGTCCGTATATTGTCCGCCGATGGCGTCCAGGAGCACTTCGCGCACCAGTTCGTCGAGGTGCTCGGGGCTAGTCTCAACGCGCGCATTGATAATCAGCTTTGCGTTGTCGCTGCTGCCGGCCGTGCCGCGCAGCTGCAGGGTGTTGGCATCGCCCGTCAGGTTGCCTACGGCATACTGCCTGCCGTTCTCGGCAATCACCTTGATGTGGCCCACTCGCAGCTTCTCGCGCCTGACAGCCTGGGCAATGCCCGTCATGATATCCTTCAGAAGGGCATCCCAGTAGGCATTGTGGCCGCTGAGGGCTACGGTGCCGTTGAGCCAGCCCAGGACGGCCTCGCCGTGAGCGTACTTATCGTAGTTGATGTCCAGTATCTTCGTGCCTTCGCCCTGCCGGTTGGCCACCTCGCCGAACCATTCGCGGATGCCGACGCCGGTGAGGGTGCTGCAGGTCATCACCTTCGTGTGGTGGAAACAGGCCTGCGTGTCCTTCACCAGCTTCTCCGTCTCCTCGCTGCTCAGCAGGTCGGTCTTGGTGATCAGGATGACATCGCTCTCCTCGAGCTGCTTGCGGTAGATGTAGGCAGCATCCTCGTGCAGACCTCCGTTGCCTCCGTAGAGAATGGACCTGAGGCGTGCAGGATCACTGAGCACGGTCAGGGGCGACACGATGACCTCGGTGCTGTGGAACTTCTTCAGCGGACGGACAATGGTTGCCGTCAGGTCGGCACAACTGCCCACGGGCTCGGCAAGGATTACGTCGGCTTCCACGTTGCTCCGCAAAGAGCGAATGGCTTCGACGAAGCCGTTGAAGTTGCAGCAGAAACAGCTGCCGGCCACCTCGGCCACCTTCAGGTTGGCCTGTCGGAGCAGCTGGCTGTCAACGAGTTCGGGTGCCTGGTCGTTGGTGACGAGCCCGACGCGCTTTCCCTGGGCCATCAGACGCTGCGCCACGTCCCAGATGAGGGTGGTCTTGCCTGCTCCCAGGAAGCCACCGCAAATGATAAGTCTTGTAGTATTCATTTTGTTAATTCATAATTCACAATTCACAATTCATAATTGAGCTGCGCTCCACTCTCCGCATTTAGGGGGTCGGGGGGTCTCCTTATTCCCTTCTCCCATGGGGAGCGGAGGGTCTGTTGACTGGCTCAAGCACATACTTGAAGAAGAGGGCGGCGATGCAGCCTCCGATGACAGGCGCAAGGACATAGACCCAGAACCATCCACCCACCGCATCGGGCAGGGCCGCCTGGCCCCATCCGGCGAAGTAGGCCACCAGCCGGGGCCCCAGGTCGCGGGCAGGATTCAGGCCGGCCTGCGTCAGGGGGGCAATGAAGAAGATGATGCTGCTCACAGTCAGTCCGATGAACATCGGCTGCAGGTCGGAGGAGGGGCGACCCACGTTGCAGTCCTCCGTCAGGGCGAAGATGAACAGCACCAGCAGGAACGTGCCGAAGCCCTCGGCACACATTGCCAGGGGCAGGCTGACTGTCGAGATGCCGGCGTCGCCCGGATTGGGATAGAACTCTCCGAACATACGCGCCGTATCAACCGAAGCGGCCGTACCGCGGATGATCTCGTGAACGGACTCATAATGCGCAATCGAAGCCGAGAACAGGCCGTAGAGTACCAGGCCGGACAGCACGGCACCCGCCAGCTGCGCCGTCAGATAGACAGGCAGTCGCCTGGCCGGCATCCGTCCTGCCACCACCATTGCCACCGACACAGCCGGGTTCAAGTGCGCACAGCAGATGTTGCGCGTCAGGAAGATGGCCAGCGTCACCCCCAGACCCCAGACCAGTCCAATCTGGAAAATGCTGTTGTACTCGCCAAAGAGAATGGATACTGCCACGCAGCAGCAGCCAAAGAGCGTGAGGATAAACGTCCCCATCAGCTCGCCGATAAAGTCTTTCATCATTCTTTTCTTTTTGATTCGGAATACAAAGGTAGTCATTTAGGCTCAATCCTGCACCCCACCCTATCATCATCACGAAAAAACATCGCTTTATCGCGAAAGACCAGTCACGGCTCAACCGCTCTCGGTTATCGGATACCATTACCCGCCCATAGGGGAGACTGCCTTACACCAATCGCATTTTCTTGTTTTACTAAATGCAATAAGTGCAATAACTGCAAAAAGTGCAAAAAAGTTTTCGTTAGAGAGTGGCAACGGCGCCAGCCCATTCACCGCCCCTATGAGGGGAGGGGCAGGGGGTGGGGTAAGCAAGTAGTGATGCAAATAACTATGTGATGAATGATGCTTTAGCAGGGTGTTTACCCCACCCCAACCCCTCCCCTCATAGGGGCGGGGAATGGCTCGCGCCCTTCTCGTTGCTTCTAGCCCCATGCATCCTATTCCTAGCCCCTTGCTTTCTCCTCCTTGCGCCCTTCTCGTCAGCCTTCTGAGTCGACGGTGAACAATTCGTTCGCCGTCTCGTCCTCTTTGTCCACCTATTTCTTGATGGTCTTCTGTTCACCTGAAGTTGGCATCACGCCCCCGTTACTCCATCATTTGAGGCTATAGTTCAAGACCTGAACCCTGAATCAGGGACGTGGTTTTATCCTCTGAGTCTATATGCATACGCAGTGTATTCGATGTTTTTTGTATCCCGGCGCCCGTCCTTCCCTGGAAAAGTTGAATGGTTTCTGCCTTAACCCTGGCATAGATTGAATGGATTCCGAGTACCGTCTTTTAGGTCCCGAAATAAAGGAAAGCTTGGCTTTTGCCGTCAAAATCTATACCCATATTCGTCAATTAAAGGTCAATTAATGGCTCATTAACGGCAATTAATGTCTATTTTGAAACGTATAATTACCATTAATCGCCCGTTAATCATTCATTAATCTCGTTATTTTATGCCGAAAACGGGCGAAAAACACGAAAAAAGCGGATATTTTTCACCATTTGATGATGGTTTATTTTCCACTTCAGAAGATAATTCCCTTCATTTCCTTTCTTTTTTTGGGGCTTAAAGTTAATGTTTCATGCCACTTTTTATAGCCATTTGGCTATTTTCACGGCATTTTTTCGTGTAAAGATTTTTTTATGCAGACGAAAGAGCCCATGCCTGTTTTATGTAAATATTTTTCACACTAGCATCTCAACTATAACATAATCAAAGTATTAGCTTTTTACCCTAAATGGCATACATAGCAAGATGTGTCTTGCTAGGGCGCATTGTTTTTTGCAAAGTTTGCAGTTATTGCACTTTGCAAATCGCCGACTTTCCATTTTCCGCTAATATAATAACAAAGTCTATAGGCATAGTTTAATTATATTTATATATAATTTAGCGACATACCCCAAATGCAATAACTGCAATAACTGCAATAACTGCAAAATTGCAAATTTGTGTGTGCTAGTATTGTGCAGTATCGTGCAGTATAGTGCAATATCGTGCAGTATAGTGCCGTATAGTGCCGTATCGCGCATTGCGCCAAATAACTGTCGTATCTTTGCACCAGAAAAACGTGGACGGCGGCTCGACTTAGTCCGGACAACATCAGAGCTTCCCCACATATCCTACAAGGGTTGGTTGCCATATAACCAGTGTTCTTTGACTTAATGATACAAACAAAGTTTCTCTAACGGAAGGCGGCAGTAAATTTACCAGACCCGGGTGTAAATTTTACTAGACCCGCCTCGCGTAAAAAAAAAGACCCTCCCAAAAGAAGACCCTCCCCCAGCCCCTCCCTTGTAGGGCGGGGAGGGGAATGCTGGGGAAGCTGGAGACGATAGGAGCAGGAAGGCGCTAGGAACAGCGAGCAAGGACGCCAGGAGGAGAAAGCAAGGGGGCTAGAAGCAACGAGCAAGGGCGCCAGCCATTGCCACTCTCTAACGAAAACTTTTATTTGCATTATTTGCACTTATTGCACTTATTGCATTTGGTAATATCCAAAAAAATCACTATCTTTGCAGAGCAAAAGAGTGAAAGTATATGAAGATAGACTGTTTTATCCCCTGGACAAGCGACGAGCAGGCTGCACAAACGCTCGAGGAACTGAGGCACGACCCTAACGTAAACGCCGTTCACCTGTTGCGCGAAGGCACTGCAGGACAGACACGCACGCTGCGCTTTATAGCCCAGCAGGCTACGGCTCCCTACATTCTGCTGTATACAAAGTACGACACGCTCCGCCTGGGCTATCATGCCCTGACCCGCTGGCTTACCATCGCCGAAGACAGCGGAGCCACCCTGCTCTATGCCGACCATTACACGCTCACACCCGACGGAAAGCTCAGCGCCATGCCCCTGATCGACTGCCAGCTGGGGTCGGTGCGCGACGACTTCCAGATGGGCTCCCTGCTGCTCATCCGCACTAGCGCGCTGCAGCGATACGTTGCCCGGGAGGGGCTTCACGCCTACCAGTATGCCGCGCTCTACGACCTGCGGCTCCACCTGAGCCTGGAGCGGCTCCCTCTGCACGTTGACGAGTTCCTCTATACCGAGGTGGAGCAGGACACGCGCCTGAGCGGACAGAAGCAGTTCGACTATGTCGATCCGCGTAACCGGTCGCGTCAGGTTGAGATGGAGCGCGCCTGCACTCGTCACCTGCGCGCCCTGAATGCCTACCTGCATGGCAACGAGTGCGACGAGGTCTGCCTGGAAGACGGCGATTTCCCGGTTGAGGCCAGTGTGGTCATCCCCGTCAGGAACCGCGTCCGCACGATAGAGGATGCCATTCGCAGCGTGCTCGGACAGGAAGCTGCATTCCCCTTCAACCTTATCGTCGTGGACAATCACAGCACCGACGGCACCACGGACGCCATCCGATCCTTCAGCAGCGACGGGCGCGTAATCCATGTCATCCCCGACCGCGACGACCTGGGCATCGGCGGCTGCTGGAATGTGGCCGTTCATAATCCCATGGCCGGCCGCTTCCTGGTGCAGCTGGACAGCGACGACCTGTACAGCAGTCCGCACACGCTGCAGCGCATCGTGGACAAGTTCTACGAGGAGCGCGCCGCCATGGTAATCGGCTCGTACCGGATGTGCGACTTCCAGCTGCAGACGCTGCCGCCCGGACTGATCGACCACCGCGAATGGACGGCCCTGAACGGCAGGAACAATGCGCTGCGCATAAACGGGCTGGGCGCGCCCAGGGCCTTCTTCACCCCCGTCCTGCGCGAGCTGCAGGTGCCCAACACGAGCTATGGCGAGGACTATGCCCTGGGCCTGATGATAAGCCGCCGCTACCGTATCGGCCGCATCTTTGACGAACTGTACCTGTGCCGCCGCTGGGAGGGCAATAGCGACGCAGCACTCAGCCAGGAGCGCATCAACAGGAACAACCAGTACAAGGACCACCTGCGGACGCTCGAGATCATGGCCCGCCAGCAGCTCAACCGCCAGTGGCAGCGCGACCTGTCGGCCCAGGACGTGGAGGACTTCTTCCAGAGCGAGATGGCGCAGTGGCCCGAAGCGGCGCAGCGATACAAAGACCTGCAGGAACAGGTGCAGACGCACGAACTGCCCGTCGGCGAGGATACGACGCTCGTTGCGCAGTGGAACCCCGCCCGAATCGTGAGCACTGCGGCAGCAATCGACCCGGCAAGCATCAGCGCACGCCCCTGCTTTCTATGCGACCACAACCGGCCGCCCCAGCAGCATAAGCTCATGACGCTGAAGCACTATCAACTCCTGCTCAATCCCTTCCCCATCCTGCCGCAGCATTTCACCATCCCGACGCGCCGGCACACCCCGCAATCGATCTACAGCCATTTCGGAACGATGCGTCAGCTGGCATGGAAGATGCCCCGGCACATCATCTTCTACAACGGCCCGACCTGCGGCGCATCGTGCCCCGACCACATGCATCTCCAAGCCGGCAGCCGGGGTATCGTGCCGCTGGAAAAGGAATGGCTCCGGTATGAGAAGGACCTGAGGAAACTCTATCCGCTGACAGGCGAACAGACGGCCGAGGTGCAGGAGGCGGGCGATGTCAGCAGCCGCTGCGGACTCTACTACCTGCCCAGCTACGTCTGCCCGGTGTTTGTCATCCGCAGCCTGCCCAACGAGGCCGACAGTCTGCTCTGCCAGCGCATCTACAAGGCCCTGCCAGTGCACGACAATGAAAGCGAGCCGCGCCTGAACCTCGTCTCGTGGCGACAGAGCGGCAGTTCGGCATGGCCCGACGAGATCATCACCCTTGTATTCCCCCGCGCCAAGCACAGGCCCGACTGTTACTATGCGCAGGGCGAGGGCAAGATGATGGTGAGCCCCGGTGCATTAGACCTGTGCGGCCTGCTCATCACGCCCCGCCAGGAGGACTTCCAGCGGCTCACACCCGAGCGGGCAGAACGGATCCTGAAGGAGGTGACGATGAGCGAAGACGAGCTGCAGCCCGTCATACGGAAAGTGCAGGGACTGAACGACGACATTCAGGAGGAGCAGGACGGACAAGACGGGCAAAGCGCGCACGGGCTGACTGCCGACGCTCCGCTCGCGGAAATGTTCGGAGGAGTGCAGCCCGATGTATCGGTAGGCATCATGAGCGCGCCGAAAATCAGCTTCCGCATGAACGGGGAATACTCGGCAAAGGGACAGCCCGTGCGGGGAGAGCAGTCGGTAGAATGCCAGGACGGCTGTGTGAAATGGCAGGATACGCTGTATCGCGAACTGACCTTCCGGCCCTCCGACAAAAAGGCCACGTTCTGCCTCCAGAATGTAACGATCGGGCAGAACTTCCACTGGGAACGCCAGGAGAACCAGACCTTTACCGGCACCCTGCGGCTCGTCGTGGAGGAAGACAAGGTCGTCGCCATCAATATCCTGCCCGCTGAAGACTACCTTGCCAGCGTAATCAGCAGCGAGATGAAATCGTCATGCAGCCTTGAGTTCCTGAAGGCAGCAGCCGTCATAAGCCGGAGCTGGCTCTTCGCCCAGATGGAGAAGCGGCGCACCCGAGAAGACAATGGCACAGGCTTCTTCTCATTCTCCCGAACAGAAGAGGAACTCGTCCGCTGGTATGACAGGGAGGATCATATGCTGTTCGATGTCTGCGCCGACGACCACTGCCAGCGCTATCAGGGTGTTACCCGCGTCCTCAATCCCCAGGTCCAGCAGGCCATCGCCGCTACCCGCGGACAGATTCTCGTCAGCGAGGGCAGCATCTGCGACACACGGTTCGGCAAGTGCTGCGGCGGACGGACAAACGAGTTCCAGTATTGCTGGGAAAATGTGCGCCACCCCTACCTGACATCTGTTGCCGATCCCTTCTGCAACATCCAGGACTCCTCCATCCTGAAACGCGTACTTAACGACTACGACCTGGAGACGACCGACTTCTATCGCTGGCAGGTGGAGTACAGCCAGGAGGAACTCTCCAGTCTGATCAGTACCCGACTGAAGCTGGACCTCGGTTCCATCCTGCGCCTTGAGAGCCTCGAGGCAGGTCCGGGCGGACACATCTCGCGGCTCCGCATCGTCGGCACAGAACGCAGCTTCATCGTCGGAAAGGAACTGGAGATACGCCGGACCCTGAGCCCGTCGCATCTGAAGAGCAGCGCCTTTACGGTGGAATACCTGAATGTAACAGACGGCATCCCCCAGGGCTTCAGGCTTAACGGCAAGGGATGGGGGCACGGTGTCGGCCTGTGCCAGATCGGTGCAGCCGTAATGGGGCACAAGGGATACCCCTACCGGAAGATTCTGAGCCACTACTACACCGGTGCGCAGATGAAACGCCTCTACTAAGGTGCGATAGCGAGAAGACTGGCGTCCGCAGAAACAGAATAATGGGTGCACGAAATGTGCATCCATTATTCTGCGCTTCAGGATGGGCTTGAACCAACGACCCCATGATTAACAGTCATGTGCTCTAACCAACTGAGCTACTGAAGCATTGCCTAATCACCCAAAAAACTATCAATTCTAAGTCCTGCGCTTCAGGATGGGCTTGAACCAACGACCCCATGATTAACAGTCATGTGCTCTAACCAACTGAGCTACTGAAGCAGGGATTTCAGCACTTTTTTGTGCTTTAACCTCGAATTGCGGTGCAAAAGTATAGGTTTTTTTGGAAATATGCAATATCTTTGCAAAAAAAATGAGCTAAATGAAGAAAATTATTTCAATAGGTAACGCTTTAGTCGATGTATTGGCACAACTTAAAGACGAAACGCTCCTGTCAGACCTTGTTCTTCCCAAAGGCGGGATGACACTTGTTTCCGACAGCCGGGCGAGGCTCATCGAGGAAGCGTTGCAGCCCTTTGCCCCCAAGCTGTCAACCGGCGGGTGTGCAGCCAATACGGCCAAGGCACTGGCCGGCTTACAGGCTTCTCCCGGGTTTATAGGCACGATAGGCAGCGATGAGATGGGGCGTTTCTTTGCCGGCAGCTGTGAAGCGATTGGAATCAAATCGGTGTTTTCGGAGGTCGAGGCACACACAGGCGTGGCCTACACCCTTATCACCCCGGATGGAGAGCGCACCTTCGGCACCTGTCTTGGCGCTGCGGCTATGATTCGTCCCGAGGATGTAACGCCCGAAGTGCTTTACGGCTATGACATCCTGCACGTCGAAGGCTATCTGATTCAGGACGAAGTGCTGATGGAGAAGGTGGCCCGGACAGCCAAGGAGGCAGGCCTGCTGCTCAGCCTCGACCTGGCCAGCCCGAATGTTGTCCTTGAATATCAAGATGCATTCCATAGGCTTGTTCATGACTATTTCGACATTGTCTTTGCAAACGAAAAGGAATCCCTGGCCTATACCCAGGAGACAACGCCGGAAGCGGCACTGGAAGCGCTGGCTTCTGACTGCGGGCTGCCGGTGGTGAAGATGGGAAGCCGGGGCGCATCTGCCATGCGGAACGGGGAAAGCATCTCCGTTCCGGCCTGCCCGGTACCCGTCATTGATACGACCGGAGCCGGGGATTACTTTGCAGCCGGCTTCCTCTATGCCTTGGGTTGCAATGCCGAGCTGAGCCGGTGCCTCAGGCTTGGCGCCACTCTTGGCGAAGCTGTCATCCAGAGAATGGGGACGTCCTTGTCTGCCGACGAATGGGCACAACTCCGGCAGCGGGCCCGGGAGATCCTGGCCTGACAACGTGTCTAAGGCTTGAGAGCCTGAAGTTCAATCCGACCAAAGGTCATAATACATTATTATAATAACTGAAAGATGAGAAATTTTACACGCGCCCTGCTGGGTCTGCTTATATTGCCCCTCACCGCTACTGCGCAGAAGAATGAGAACCCGAATTCGGCCATCAGCCGCAACCTGGAGGTCTTCAACGATATATACAAGCAACTTGATATCTTCTACGTAGATTCCCTCAATGCGGACACAGTCATCGGCTGGGCCATCAGATCGATGTTGCAGCACGTCGACCCCTTCACGACCTATTATCCCGAGAACGATGAGGAGCTGCGCCAGATGGCTACGGGAAAGTATGCGGGTATCGGCAGTGTGATACGCTTCCACCGGAAGGAGGACCGCGCCGTCATCAGCGAGCCCTATGAGGGCACACCCAGTCAGAAAGCGGGCATCAAGGCAGGCGACGTCATTATGTCCATTGACGGCAAAGACATCAAGGGCATGCCTACAGATCAGGTAAGCAGCATGCTGCGCGGTGAGGCGGGCACGACCTTCGAACTGCGCATAAAACGTCCGGGCGAGGAGAAGGAACGCTCCTTTACCATCACCCGCCAGACCATTCAGATGCCGCAGGTGCCTTATTATGGAATCGTTCGCCCCGGAGTAGGATATATCTACCTGACCGGCTTTACGGACGGAGCCAGCCGAGAGGTGCGTCAGGCCCTGAAAGAGCTGAAGACACAGGGGGCGCAGAGCCTGATCCTGGACCTTCGCGACAATCCGGGCGGTGCGCTGAACGAGGCGGTGGAAATAACAAACCTGTTTGTGGCGAAAGGAAAGAAGGTAGTTTCCACAAAGGGCAAGATGACCAACACAAACCGGGAATACCTTACGGCAACAGAACCCGTGGACTCGCTGATGCCGCTTGTCGTGCTCGTTGACGGCGGTTCCGCCTCGTCGTCCGAAATCGTCTGCGGCAGCCTGCAGGATATGGACCGGGCCGTCGTTATGGGTACGCGGACTTATGGCAAGGGACTGGTTCAGATGATTCGCGACGTGCCGTATCGCGGCGACCTGAAGATCACGACGAGCCGATACTACATCCCAAGCGGACGATGCATCCAGGCCTACGACTACCGCCATCTGAACCCGGACGGATCTGTCGGCATTGTGCCCGACAGCCTGACGAACATATTCCACACATCAGGGGGGCGGGAAGTGCGCGACGGTGGCGGCATCAAACCGGATGTGGAGGTCAGGCCCGACAGCCTGCCCACTCTCATCTACGACCTGGTCGGCAGTGAAGCGTTCTTCGACTACGCCACACAATTCACACAGCAGCATGCCACAATAGCCCCTCCCGGAGAGTTTCATCTCAGCGATGCCGACTATGCGGAATTTGTGAGTTATATTAAGGATGCAGGCTTTACCTACAACCGCCGCAGCGATGAAGTGCTGAAACTGCTGAAAGACGTTGCCCGCAGGGAAGGATATTGGGATGAGGCCAAAGACGAGTTCGATGCCCTGGAGGCAAAGTTCTCCAACGATTTATCGGCCGACCTGAACCGTTTCCGCGACAAGATAGAGCCCTACGTTTGCGATGAAATAGTGCATCGCTATTACTACCAGCGAGGGGGCGCCCAGCAGCAACTGAGCAATGACCCCTGTATGGACCGGGCCTTAGAGCTGCTTTCCGACCTCAAGGAATACAATAAGATATTGGGGAAGTAATCCGTAGAACATTTTATCCGTAAGATGATGAGAAGACGACATAATTTGCAAAAGGAAAACCAGAGATTTATGTTTGGAGTGGCTGCAATGGCAATAATCGTTCTGCTTGTAGCTGTTATCTTCTGGTACTGGTGCCTGCCGGCAAAATAAGGTGAGGGTTATCAAAGGCACATCCTCTTTGCTTCATGCAGATACTTTGTGCTTTTGAAATTGTTCACACTTGCAAAATGCAAATTTGCAAATGCAAAAATGCAAAAATGCAAAAATGCAAAAATCGGAGCAGAGAATATTGCAATATTGCATTGCATTTGATTTTTTCTTCAAACAGAGCAGGGCTGTATAAGTGAGGTATATACTTATTATTTAATATATATTATATATAATATATTAATATATAGATATTTATATATAATATTATAATTAATTATTATCAATAAGCTAACTATCCCCCTCATCCGCTAGTTTCCCAAAAAAGTGAATGCAATGCAATATTGCAATATGACAGCCGCTCTATATCCCTCTGTATGCTAGACCCGCCTCCAGAATTTACTAGACCCGCCTCCCGTAAAATTTATACCCGCCTCCCGTAAAAATTACACCCGCCTATAGCAAACCTACAATCCGCAGTACGCCCCATCCTCTCCCAGATGAGGGGGGTATTGCAGTTATTGCACTTATTGCAGTTATTGCAGTTTGCATTTTTGCATTTTTGCATTTTTGCATTTTGCATTTTGCAGTTATTGCATTTGCAAAACTCTTGTTTTGCGGGTGAGAGCAATTTCAAAAGCACAGGTATCTGCATAAAGCAAAGAGGGCATGCCCAGCGGCACACCCTCATTGGCGTTCCCCGTACTGATGAGGGGGAAGAAATAGTCTTTTGAAACCCGTCGGGCGGAATTACTTCTTGACGAACTCCACGCGCCGGTTCTTAGCCCTGCCCTCGTCCGTTCCGTTGTCGGCAATAGGTTCCTTCGAGCCTTTGCCCACAGCCGTCAGGCGGTCTGCTGCAATGCCGTTAGCCACGAGCGCTGCCACAATGGCCTCGGCCCTCTGCTGCGAGAGCTTATCGTTCAGCGCGTCGGAGCCCGTGTTGTCGCAATGGCCCTGCACCTCGAACTTGATGGAGGCATCGTCGGTCATGATCTTCGTGATGCGGTTGATCTCGCCTGTGGATTCAGGCTTGATGGTAGCCTTGCCCGTGTCGAAGGTGATGGCGTAGGTAACAATCTTTCCCTCGCTCTGCAGACGGTCGGCCAGGGGCACTGCACCCTTGGCGATGCGGATGTTGCGCCAGAAATACAAGCGCTGGTAGTCGTAGGAGCCCTTCAGTTTCAAGAACTTCGGCGCCTTGGCATTGGGGATGTTAGCTACGCGCTGGTTGTCGAAATAGACCTTGTAGGCGCGCTTGTTGAAGGAGATGGCGATGTGGTGCCAGGCATCGCGCTGGATGCCCTTGATCTCGAACTTGCCTTCGCGCCCATCGCCTGTGGGCGTTGTCCATCCATACCAGAAAACGGCATTCTCAGCATTGTTGGAGGCATCTATTCCCATCCACAACGAGGATTCTCCACCGTCCTGTATCTCGTCTTCTGCTCCGAGGGAAATCTCATAGCCGTTCAGGCCTGTCCCTTCGCCGTTGTTGTACTGCTTGACATAGGTTTCCTCGTCCCAGATGTAGATGTCGAGCTCAACGGTGCACTCGTCAGTCAGATACGACTTATTGTCGGCAAAGAGCGGGGTGATAGTGGCATCCTGGGTATTGATGGCCGGCTGTCCGTCGAACTCCACCACCTCGGCTGCTCCGCTGAAGGCGTCCCACATCGAGGGGAACTCGCCCAGCTTCTCGCCTGCCTGGTTGTCCTCGAAGATAATCACGTCGCCGCTGACGAAGTCGTAGTTGTTCCAGTTTACGTTGGCCTGCTTCTTCTCGGCGGGCTTTTTCTCGGCCTCCTCAGCCTGTTCTCCGTCCTGTTCGCCGGAGTCTTCAGCCTTGCCGGCCTTATCGCCTTTCTTCTTACCAGGCAACTTACCGTTGAGCAAATCGTCGGTCGCCTTGTCCACCTCGTCTAAGGCCTTCTGCTCCGTCTTGTCCTTGACTCTCTCCAGAGCTTTCTTTCCCAATCCCTTTAAAACCGCCTGTGCACCAACCTCTTGGCTAATGCACAATGCCATCGCGAAAATGACAAAAAAATAGAGTTTTTTCATCGTTATTTTTGTTCGTTAGAGGTAATAATTCACTATAAACATTGCAAAGATAGTATCTTTTGAGAAGTCTGACAACTTTCTGCAAGTCCCCAATTGGGGGATTTTTACCTTACGAAAACCAAAAACTCCAATTGGGGGTACATTAAGACTTGCCAAAATGGAATAAAACACGTATCTTTGCCCCACAAAACACTATTTAATTGTTAAACTTTATAATTATTACTAGCTGAATTATGAAAAAGTATCTGTTTCTGAGCATGGCCGCCATCGCAGCCCTGTTTACATTCGCCTCCTGCGGCGATGACGACGAGATTGAACCTGATGACATCAATCCTGAAGATGTCAAGGTTGACAAAGCAAAGTTCACCGAAACGACTAACCAGATGGTATTGACCTACACCATCAGCTTCCCCGGCCTGTCATCAGAGAAAGTCGATGTAAAGCACACAGTTGGTTTCCAGGGCGATGCCTGTTCCAGTTTCATTACTGAATACACCTACTCCAAGGAGTCTTATGCCAAGCAATCATACGAAGATGCCATGGCCAACAAGGACGAGGATGACCTGACCGTCTATTCCTACAAAGGCAAGGTCTACAAAGAAGATGAAACCGCCTATTATAAAGGACAGTCCAAGGACGAAATACGCGAATACCTGAAGTTCCTGGAGGGGAGTATTAAATAGAGAAAACGTATGACAAACGTCGTCATAGCCGACGACCACAGAATTGTGGCCGAAGGCATTGCCCGACTGATAGAAGAGAGCAAGACAGCAAGTGTAGTGGGCATAACAAGCACCATTACCGATGCTGTCCTGCTCGTTTCCCAGCTCAAGCCGGAATTCCTGCTTCTGGACGTAGCGATGACAGATGGCGACGGTATTGAGGCAATACCCCGATTCAAGCAGGCTTGCCCGGATTTGCGCGTCGTCATTCTCACCTGCTATGCCGAGCCTTCCGTCATTCATCGGGCTATGCAGGCAGGAATCAGCGGCTATCTGCTAAAAAACATCAACAAAGAGGAATTCGTCACCGCGCTCAACAGTATCATTACGGGACAGACTTACATCTGCAACGAGGCAAAGAATTTGGTCTCTTCAAAGCGCGAGGCTTCTCCCGCCCTTACCAATCGCGAACGCGAAATACTGCAACTCATTGTGCAGGGCTACACCATAAAAGAAATAGCCGAGAAACTTTACTTGGGTTTCGAGACCATTCACAGCTATACCAAGTCGCTGCGCCAGAAACTGGGTTGCAACAATAGTGCATCGCTTGTGCGCGTTGCCATCGAAAGACACCTTGTTTAAAAGACACCTTGCTTAAAAGACGCCTAAGGGAGAGTGAGGAGGAAGGCTGCGCAGTCGCCCCTTTCTGCCGCCCCGATACAATCTGCGGCAACGTCCCCTGAGGATTTCTTTTCCGCCTTCGTTTTCGTAGCGCAGCGTTTCGTCTTCGTAGCGTAGCGTTTCGTTTTCGTCTTCGTAGCGCAGCGTTCCCGTTTTCGTCTTTTGTCAACGCCGATGTGTCAGGCCATTTCCCCTACTATTCCGACAACAATCCCCGCCAACAATATCAGCACGAAGAGCTCAAGCAGCATCAGCAAGAACGTTATCAGGCCGCGCCACAAGCTGCTCCACCAGGAAATCTGGAAGAACTGACGGTAAGCCCAAAGGTACATCAGAGCCGTTATAACCGAAAGAAAACTGGTGGTGTCAACCCCAAAAGCCTTACCCACAGGCATTACCACCATAGCGATAAGCAGTTGCTGGCAACCGATGAAGGCCAGGAAGAAGAAGTACTCCGTCAGGTTCAGGTCGCGCCCGTGCTCAGTCTTGCGAAAAGCCCACTTCAACGGCAGCAGCATGACCAGGTTGCCTATCAGCGCGGAAAGTGCCTTGTTGGAATTAATAAACTGCAATATCTCCTTTGCCCATTGCAAGAGCTGCTTGGCTGCGGCTGTCTGCTCATCGGCCATTTCCTCATCGACGATCGTAATGAAGGAAGTGTCCGAATCAATATTCACCAGGAAGTTCAACAGCACATAGATAGTAGCCAGGGAGAACAGCATCTGCACCGGCTGGATATACTCAGCCCTGCACCCCTTGATGTAGTCCCGGATTAAATAGCCAGGCCTTGTAAAGAGATCGCGTATCGTATGCATCAGGCGACCGTCGAACTTCGCCAGCGACATTACGACATGACCCACTATATCGCTCATCGACAGACGGCGAGTCTTGCTGCTCTGCCCGCAGACGGGGCAAAAGTTGCCATGAAAGACGGTTCCGCAGCACAGGCAAGTGCACTCTTCGCCCTCGCCTTCCTTGCCAGGCGGGATATGATGCACCTCGCGCTGGGATTCAAGCAGCGCGTCTATGCGTTTTAGAATATTCAATTTCACGACCGGCTACGCTTCTTCATATTTTCACAGCCGTTCCGCTGCATGTAACCATAAGCATACTGCTCGATGAACCGATGGTTTCATAATCCAGGTCGATACCTATCACAGCATTGGCTCCCAGGCGCAAAGCTGCATCAGTCATCTCCCGCATTGCAGAATCTTTAGCTTCGCGCAGCACCCGCTCGTAGCTTCCGCTGCGGCCGCCCACGATATCGCGGATGCCGGCAAAGAAATCCTTTACGAAGTTGGCACCGATAATGGTCTCGCCCGAAACCACTCCATAGTATTCCACTATGGGATGGCCTTCAATTATATTTGTTGTTGTCAGTAACATAATAAAAGAGGTTCAGAAACTCAATAATTCTCGGGCTTCAGCTGGAAGTATGACTGCGGATGGTTGCAGACGGGGCAAACCTCGGGAGCCTCCTTGCCGATGTGCAGATGACCGCAGTTGCGGCATTGCCAGATACAGTCGCCGTCGCGCGAGAAGACCAGCTTGCCTGCCACATTAGCCAGCAGTTTGCGATAGCGCTCCTCGTGAGCTTTTTCGATGGCAGCCACGCCTTCAAACAGGTCGGCAATCTCGTCGAATCCTTCTTCGCGGGCTTCCTTTGCCATTGTCGGATACATATCCGTCCACTCGTCGTTCTCGCCATTGGCTGCGTCCAGCAGGTTCTCCTCGGTAGAGCCGATTCCGTGGAAGAGCTTGAACCACATCTTTGCATGCTCCTTCTCCTGAGCTGCTGTTTCCTCAAAGAGGGCGGCAATCTGCTCGAAGCCGTCCTTCTTGGCCTTCGAAGCATAATAGGTGTACTTGTTTCGAGCCTGAGACTCACCGGCAAATGCAGCCATCAGATTGGCCTCGGTCTTAGTTCCTTTTAATGACTTTCCCATAGTTGTAAACGTATTAAATGGTTACTTTTTTATTATTCCAAAAGCAAAGTTACGCAGAAGCCGGCAATATTCAAAATTATTTCTGACTTTTATTCTGCAATCCGCACAAAAGCGTCACTTTTTTATCGGCTTAAGGCTTTTCCGGCGATGTCAGCCGGTCACTCCGTCAAGGTGATGGTTCCCATCCGGTAGCGCTTGTGCCCGTCGTCGTTGTCGTAAGGCAGTTGCAGGATTGGAGAACCGTAAACCGTCCCTACGGAGAAGTATATCTCGAATGTGCCGGTCGGGCACGAGCGCCTGAAGGTGCCGAAGGAGTTTGTGAAGGCCTGCGCTACGGTAAACTCCACCTGGCGCCTTGTGGCTGCGGCTTCTCCCGGCTTGCCTACAGCCAGGTCCTTCACGTTGAATCCGGTATCCACTAGTACAGCCACAATGCCCCCTTTGTCGTTCTTTATCGTGAAGCAGGGATAGCCGCCGCCATAGCAGGGCGCTACGCCGGCGTTCTTCCACGCACTCTTGATGCTGAAGGCTTCGTTCTTCCTGATTGTGGCAGGCCATTCGGCTTCTGTCAGGTTGATGCGATAGCCCATCCGGCGGTTGATGCGCCCGATGATGTCGCGATTGGCCTCCAGTTCTTCGCGAGGCCACCAGTGAATGGACATATACGAGGCGTGATAATCCTCGATCGACTGCAGGAGGAGCTCCTTGTCCCAGGCGCCTCGTCCCACACTTCCTCCGAAATGTTCGTGCTCCAGGATGACAGGCATCCGAGGCCAGAACTGCTGGGCCATCTCGCTGTGATACCAGTTCCTGGGCTTCGGCTGCACCAGGATGCTGCAATCCCACAATGTGACGCCCTTCTGGAAGGCATAGTCCGTTATCTGGAAATGGCTGCCGGGCTTGTCGTGGCCTGCGAAATCATCCGACAGGCACAGCTGTGTATGCCGGAAATGGCGGGTATAGATGTCGATGTATTTCTTCTGCGTCTCGAAGCCCCACGATTTGTGGTGCACAGGCGTAGTGATCTCGGTATGCCCCTCTCCCCACATGCCGAAATGCCCGATCGCTACGTAGGCCACGTTGGGATCGCCGTCGTATCGCTCAGCCATTTTCTCAACGAAGTGATCTACTGCTTTCAGATAGACCGGATCGTCGTAGTCAACCTCCAGGAATCCGTTTACCTCGTAGTATTTGGCGCCCTCGTCGAAGACCCATTGCGGTGTGCCCTGGCGCGTCCAGTTTTCTGTAGCCGATATGCAGAAGGCCACCTTGCGCCCCGTTTGCAGCCAGCGCTGCGCAGGCGTATCGATAATCTCCCAGTTGAAGCGGTCCTTCTCCGGCTCCAGGAAGCTCCAGGGCAGCCTCAGGAAGACCATACTCATGCCTGGAAAATCCTCCACGATATCCTCCGGGGCCAGGCGCGAACCGTAATTGTCCAAGACGTTGGAGTAGTAGTAGAGTTGCCAGCCCATACCCGGATTCACCATCGCCTGCCCGTTATCGACGGGCGTAACACGTATTGTCTGCCCCTCAGTTTGGGCAAGAACAAGGCTCTGCACGCAGCAAAGCAGCACGATAAACAGATGTTTCATAGTGCAAAGATACTGAAAAATCCGATAGGACGAAGCAAACGACGGAAAAGAAAACCCGTTTGGCATAAAAAAGCAGGTTTTTGTTCGTCTGTTACGATGATTATTCGTATCTTTGCCGCGTTAATTATCCATTTTGAACGTAAATAGTATGAAGAAAATCCTGTTATTGAGCCTGGCCGCAGCATGCCTCTGGAGCTGCAAGCAACCTTCCGAGAAGGAGCCAGTTGATTACGTGAACCCCTACATCGGCAATATCAGCCATCTGCTGGTGCCTACGTTTGCCACGATCCAGCTGCCCAACAGTCTGATGCGCATCTATCCCTCGCGCAACGACTACACCACCGAGTTGCTGGACGGCCTGCCCGTCATCGTCACCAACCATCGCGAGCGCTCGGCCTTCCGCCTGAGTGTGACGCAGGGCGACGAGCTCAGGCCCGTCATCCGCACCAGCTGGGACCAGGAGCACATCACGCCCTACAGCTACGACGTCCAAATTGCCGACAACTCCATCGATGTCCGCCTGGCCGTCTCGCACCAGAGTGCCATCTACGAATTCGAGTTTCAGGACCCCTCGAAGCCCGCTACCGTCCTGGCCTGCTCCGACAGGGGCGAGATGCAGACAGCCGGCAAGCAGTTCTGCGGCTACCAGCAGATCAGCCAGAACATGCGGATCTACATGACAGGAGAGTTCGACATAGAGCCCGAGGCATCAGGCGTGCTGAATGAGGGCCGGATCTCAGGCGAGACGAAGACCGAGGGGCGTCGCGTCGCTGTGGCCTACCGCTTCCCGGCCGGCACAAAGAAAGTCAGCCTGCGCTACGGCATCTCGCTCATCAGCACCGACCAGGCAGCCAATAACCTGAACCGCGAGCAGCAGGGATTCGACCTGAAGGCCGTGGCCGAGGCTGGGCGGCAGACTTGGAACAAGGCCCTCTCCAGCATCCAGGTGGAGGGCGGTACGGAGGATCAGAAGACCGTGCTCTACACCTCTTTCTACCGTACGATGGAGCGCCCTGTCTGCCTGAGCGAGGACGGCCGCTACTTCAGCGGATTCGACGGGCAGGTACACGAAGACAGCGGCGTGCCCTTCTATACCGACGACTGGATCTGGGACACCTATCGCGCTGCCCATCCCCTGCGTGCCCTGCTGAGGCCCCAGGAGGAGGAGAACATCATCGCCTCCTACCTGCGAATGGCCGAGCAGATGGGCACCAACTGGATGCCTACCTTCCCCGAAATGACGGGCGATACTCGCCGGATGAACTCCAATCACGGCGTTGCCATGGTAGCCGATGCCCTCCACAAAGGCCTTAGCGTTGATGCTGAAAAGGCTTTCGAGTATTGCCGCAAGGGCATCGAGGAAAAGACGCTGGCTCCCTGGTGCGGCAATGCTGCAGGATGGATTGACGATTTCTACAAGGAGCACGGCTACATCCCCGCCCTGCGCGAGGGAGAAGCCGAGACCGACCCCAACGTATCCGGCTTCGAGAAACGCCAGCCCATTGCCGTCACCCTGGGCACCGCCTACGACCAGTGGTGCCTTTCGCGCATCGCCGAGTTCCTGGGCCGTTCCGAGGAGACGGGGAAATACCTGAAATTGAGCTATGACTACAAAAACGTGTGGAACCCCGAGACCAAGTTCTTCCATCCGAAAGACAAGGACGGACAGTTCCTGCCCGACTTCGACTACCGCTTCGGTGGCGGCATAGGAGCCCGCGACGCCTACGACGAGAACAACGGATGGACCTACCGCTGGGACGTACAGCACAACTTTGCCAACCTGGCCCAGCTCATGAGCGGCCGCGAGGAGATGATCAGGAACCTGGATCAGACCTTTGCCGAACCGATGGGACGCGGCAAGCGCGAGTTCTACGAACAACTGCCCGACCAGACAGGAAACATCGGCCAGTTCACGATGGCCAACGAACCGTCGCTGCACATACCTTATATATATAACTATGCGGGAGCGCCCTGGAAGACCCAGAAACGGGTGCGCCAGTGCCTCAACACCTGGTTCCGGAACGATGTAATGGGCGTACCGGGCGATGAGGACGGCGGCGGACTCACCTCGTTTGTGGTCTTCTCGTCCATCGGCCTCTATCCCGTCACCCCCGGCTTCCCCGTCTATAACATCGGCAGCCCCCTGTTCAGCGACGTAAGGGTGAACCTGCCTGGCGGCAAGACCTTCCACCTCGTAGCCAAGGACTGCAGCGAGGCAAACAAGTACATCCAAAGCGCCACGCTGAACGGAGAGACCTGGGGAAAGCCCTGGATCAGCCACGAAGACGTCGTTTCCGGCGGAACGCTCGTCCTGCAGATGGGTCCCCGTCCCAACAAGGCCTGGGGTGCTGCGCCCGACGATGCTCCGCCTTCGGCAAAACCCCTCAATTAACGGCAAGGAGAACGCAGCGTCAAACATACAGACAAGGGTGAAATTGTGAGAAAACAATTTTCCAGGCTTGTTTCCGTAGCCATTCTTGCCGCGGCAGGCTATATACTGAGTTCCTGCACCGGTTCCGATATGCCGGGTGTGAGTGATTACAATGTCGTATGGGACAGTCCCTCGGAGAATGCTGCAGGCAGCATGCCTATTGGCAACGGCGAGGTGGGTGCCAACTTCTGGGTGGAGCCTTCAGGCGACATGGTGTTCTACATCTCCCGCACCGATGCCTGGAGCGAGACGGGCGAGCTGTACAAACTGGGGCGCATCCGGATAAGCACAAAGCCCGCCATCACCTCGGCCGGCGATTTCTGCCAGACACTGGATCTCAGGAACGGGCGCATCAACCTGCGCGGTGCCGGCATGGACCTCAGCTTCTTCATCGACAGCGATTCGCCCACCATCTATCTGACGGGTTCGTCCGCTACGCCCGTTGAGGCGTCTGTGAAGGCCGAAGTATGGCGCACCAGGGAAGAGTATGTCGGGCAGCACGACATACTGCGCTCGGCAAACGGCTATCCCGACCCCGAGGTCTTCAAGGTATATCCCGACCATGTCCTGAATGAAAAGGATGCGCTGATGATCTACCATCATAACAAGTGCTCTTTCTACGATGAGGTGCTGGACGCTGAGGGCATTGAGATAGAAGACCGAGCAGCCTACGACCCCTTCATGAACCGCTGCTTCGGCTATCGCATCCAAGGAACGGGGATGGAAAAGGTCAGTTCCCAGGATTTGTGCACCTCGGCACCCACAAAGCATATCGACATTCGCATTCCTACCTTCAGCGGCATCTTCCATAATGCCTCCAAACGCGTGGCAGAGATGCAAGGGCTGACGGCATCCGCCGCACCTGCCGGGGAGGCCATGAAACGCACAGCCCGGTTCTGGAATGAGTTTTGGGACCGCAGCTACATCTATGTTCAGACATCATGCGACGAAGACCTGGCCTTCCGCATCAACTCCTCCTACATCCTGCAGCGGTGGATACAGGCCTGCGGAGGGCGGGGCAACTACCCCATCAAGTTCAACGGCTCCATCTTTACCGTAGATCCCCCGCTGACGAATGCTGCTGAGAACCACTCACCCGACTATCGCAGGTGGGGCGGCGACTTCTGGTGGCAGAACACGCGCCTGAACTACCATCCCATGCTGAAGAGCGGCGACTACGACATGATGAAACCGCTCTTCGAGCACTACTTCCGCAACCTGCCCATGATGAAGGCCAACGCCCGGGCACTGGCCGGAGTGGATGGCGCCCTGAGCCCTGAGACAGCTACGGTGTACGGCACCTACAGCTATACCGACTATACCTTTCACGGTCAGCAGGTTGAGAAGTTTGCCAGCAACCCCTACATCCGCTACCACTGGGATTCCAGCGTGGAGATGATATCCCTGATGCTCGACTACTACGATTACACCCGGGATGCCGAGTTCGTAGGCAGCCGGCTCGTCCCGTATGCCCGGGAGATGCTGAAGTTCTACAGGAATTTCTATGGACGCGATGACAAGGGCAAGCTCGTCATCAGCCCCACACAGTCGCTGGAGACCTACTGGTATGACGTGGTGAACGACATGCCCACCGTAGCCGGCCTCCGGGACGTGGTGCCCCGACTGCTCGCCCTGCCAAAGCATTTGAGCACTCCCGAAGACATAGCGCTCTGGAAAGAGATGAGCGACATCATGCCCGAATTGCCCACGAAGGAGATGAACGGCAAGACGCAGTTTGCTCCCGCCGAACGGTTCAATCCGCAGCGCACCAATGTGGAGAACCCCCGCCTCTATCCCGTCTTCCCCTTCCACCTGTGCAACATCAGCACAGACAACCTGCAGATGGGCATTGATTCCTACTGGGACCGCGAGGCGAGGGACGACTTCGGATGGAGCCAGGACGGTCAGGAGGCCGCTCGCCTGGGACTGACAGACGAGGCGGTGCGCCTGCTGGATATTCACACCCGGAACAGCAACCCCAACTTCCGCTTCCGGGCCATCTGGGGACCCAACTACGACTGGACACCCGACCAGGACCACGGGGCAAGCCTGCTGATGATACTACAGGACATGGTGCTCCAGACATGGAACGACAAGGACTATCTCCTGCCCGCATTCCCCAAGAACTGGGGTGTGAAGTACAGGCTCCACTCCCATGCCGGACGTATCGTGGAGGGAGAATACAACTGGAAGAAAACTCCCGGACACCACTTCGCAGATGGCATCTGCATCGAATGCGGAGAACCCGACCCAGCCTTTCTGCCCGTAGCGGACGGCTGGTATGAGGTGGGCACTCCCGCACAGCTCCAGTTCATATCCAACCTCGTGAACAAGGGAAGGAGAGACATCAAGGTCCGTCTGACAGCCGACATCGACCTGAGCGGCATCAGCTATTTCCCACCGATCGGGAAACTGTATTGGCCCAACGGCCCCATGCAGTCCTTCGGCGGCATCTTCGACGGGCAGGGCCACATTATCTGTAATCTGAGTATCGACAAGGATGATGCCGGTGCAGAAACAGGCCTGTTCGGTCGTCTGGACGGCGCGACCGTCCGGAACCTCGGCATCGTGAACGCCACCATCAAGAACTCCTCCGCCCTGCGTGCCGGTGTGCTCGGCGGATGCGCCGTCAATTCAAGAATTGCCAACTGTTTCACCGCAGGCGACATCCAGATGGAGAACTGCATCTGCAGCCTCAACAACAGGAACGGAGACGGTCTGTTCGGCCTGATAGCCTCCGGGACTGAAATAACCGACTGCTACACCACCTACGGCACGATAGGCTACGAAGACCCGGGCAACACGATTGCAAACTGCTACTGGGGCGAGGAGGCCGTTTCGGAGGCTCCCACCGGCGAACTCTGCTATAAGTTGAACGAAGGACGCACAGAAGACATTGTTTGGCATCAGACCTTAGGCGAGGATGCGTACCCCATACCGAATGCTTCGCACATGCCTGTCATTAAAAACGAGGACGGCAGCTATGGGAACACCGGCACTTGACGGCACGGGAAAACGGATGGCAGGAAGCAAGTGTCCGATGTCGGATCACCAATACTTGAAATAGGAATTTCCCAAATGCAATAAGTGCAATAACTGCAAAAAGTGCAATAAGTTTTCTTTAGAGAGTGGCAACGGCGCCAGCCACTCTCCCCTCCTCTCGGGAGGGGCTGGGGGAGGGTCTTTTTCTTACGCGAGGCGGGTCTAGTAAAATTTACACCCGGGTCTAGGTAAATTTACTGCCGCCGTCTGTAGAGAGACTTTGTTTGTATCATTAAGTCAAAGAACACTGGTTATATGGTAACCGACCTTTTTTGGATATGTGGGGAAGCTCTGATGTTGTCCGGACTAAGTCGAGCCGCCGTCCACGTTTTTCTGGTGCAAAGGTACAACATTTATTTTGCGCGATGCACTAAACTGCACTAAACTGCACTATACTGCACTAAACTGCACGATATTGCACTAAACTGCGCTAAACTGCACTTTACTGCAGGGTATTGCAGTTTTTGCTTCATTCGCGGTGCAAAGATACAACAGTTTTTTTGCGCGAGGAGCGATACGGCGCGATATGGAACGATATGGAACGATAAGGCGCGATAACACTGCAAAAAACAGAATTTTTGCAGTTATTGCAGTTATTGCAGTTATTGCATTTGGGTATGTCGCTAAATTATATAAAAATATAATTACATATGGATATATATTTTTGTATTATATTAGCGGAAAATGGAAAGTCGGCGATTTGCAAAGTGCAATAACTGCAAACTTTGCAAAAAACAATGCGCCCTAGCAAGACACATCTTGCTATGTATGCCATTTAGGGTAAAAAGCTAATACTCTGATTATGTTATAGTTGAGACGCTAGTGTGAAAAATATTTACATAAAACAGGCATGGGCTCTTTCGTCTGCATAAAAAAATCTTTACATGAAAAATGCCGTGAAAATAGCCAAATGGCTCAAAAAAGTGGCAGAAAACATAAACTTTAAGGTCCAAATAAAGAAAGGAAATGAAGGAAAATATCTTCTGAAGTGGGAAATAAACCATCATCAAATGTGAGTAAATATCCGCGTTTTTCGTGTTTTTCGCCCGTTTTCGGCATAAAATAACGGGATTAATGGATGATTAACGGGCGATTAATGATAATTATACGTTTCAAAATAGACATTAATTGCCGTTAATGAGCCATTAATTGACCTTTAATTGACGAATATGGGTATAGACTTTGACGGCAAAAGCCAAGCTTTCCTTTATTTCGGGACCTAAAAGACGGTACTCGGAATCCATTCAATCTATGCCAGGGTTAAGGCAGAAACCATTCAACTTTTCCAGGGAAGGACGGTCGCGCGCTACCGGATTATTCGCAGGCAGTAGGCCATTTAATAATGGTGCTACAACGGGCAGCTAATCCTCGGCAGGTTGCTTTACCTGGCGCTTCAGGCTGAGATTGTTGCGGATGAACTGGCCTGCAGCCATGATGGGCAGGACTACGCGAGGGAAACCGGCCTCCTCGGTACGGACGGCCAGGATGCCACGGGTGGCACCGATGGTGATGTCGGCCATGTACTGCACCAGTCCGGCGGGAAGAACCCACTCGTCGCCCTGCAGATTGTACATGGCGCTCCACCCCTCGCGCGCAAACTCGAAGACGGCCTGCACACTCATGATGAGCTGGGTGATGTCGTTCTTCTTATACTCGAAATGAGCCGTACAGCGTACGATGCGCTTGTCCGTCTCGCTGTTGAACTGTATCTGGTTCGTGATCTGCAGCTCGCCTTCGGGCCACTCGTTTGTAAGCGTAGCAAACTGAAGCTGCCTGACATCCAGCAGGCGGAACTGCACCTGTATCTGCTTCTGATTCTTATTTTCCATACATTTTCTCTCTTTAAACTTTGTACTTTTGAACCCCATGATAAAAAACCGGGCACCCCTCAACGATGAGGAGTGCCCTGCGTTATATTCAGTATCCCTTAGCCCGCGGCAAATATCATAGACGGATAACCTCTCTTAACTCGCACGCGTACATTATAATATATATTATACTATGCTATGCCAGGATACACTCCAAGTTATTTCTTCTCAGCCACCTCGTTCTCCTTAATGCTGCGGCCCATAGTCAGGTAGGCAGTAGGAGCTGCGATGAAGATGGACGAGCACGTACCAAAGATAACACCCAGAATCATGGCGAAGGCGAAGCTGCGGATGCTGGCGCCGCCCAGGCAGAAGATAACGGCCAGTACGATGAACGTGCTGACAGAGGTGTTGATTGTACGGTTCAGGGTGCTGTTCAGCGAAATATTGAACAGTTCCTGACGGTCGCGCTTGGGGAACAGGCCAATGAACTCGCGGATACGGTCGAACACCACCACCTTATCGTTGATGGAGTAACCGATAGCCGTCAGCACAGCACCGATGAACGTCTGGTCGATCTCCAGGCTGAAGGGCAGAATGCCCCACCAGATGGCGTACATACCCAGGATGAGGATGATGTCGACAATCAGAGCCGTTATGGCGCCCACGGAGAAGGCGAAGTTGCGGAAACGGATGAGGATGTAGACGAAGATGGCGATAAAGGCCAAGATGACGCTGATGATAGCGCCGCGAGTGATATCCTCGGCCACAGAGGGTCCTACCTTCTGGCTGCTGATGATGGAGCCACCGGCACGCTCGTCGCGGTTGATGAAGTTCTCCAGGGTCAGGTCGGAAGACAGCAGGTTGCCGCCCTTGAGCACGTTGAACAGTTTCTCTTCAATCTCGCTGTCCACCTCTATAGCATCCTCTTCAATACGGTAGTTTGTGCTGATACGGATGGTCTTGCCCTCGGTACCCAATGCAATAGCGCTGGTGTTGCTCTCGGGGAAGGCATCGTCCAGCAGGCCACGGATGGTCTCGGGACTTACCTCGTTCTCGAAGAGCACGACGAAGTTACGACCACCAGTGAAGTCGATACTCTTACTGAAGCCACGAACCAGCATGAAGCCTATGCTGATGAGAGCCAGCACACCGAAGATGGCGAAGCTCTTCTTGTAGGCACTCATGAACTTGTATGTGGGGTTCTGGAAGGATATCTTCTTGCCAATAGCCGTCTGGAAGGTCAGGTTAAGCCACTTGTCGCGATCCATCATCTGCGTGTAAACGACGCGGGTCAGGAACACAGCGGTGAAGAAGCTGACACAGATACCGATGAGCAATGTGGTGGCGAAGCCGCGGATGGGTCCCGTACCGAAGTAGTACAGGATGATAGCGGTAATGACGCTGGTAACGTTAGAGTCCAGAATGGCGCTGAAGGCATTGCTGTAACCGGCACTTAGTGCCTCGCGTACCTTCTTGCCGGCCTTCAGTTCCTCCTTTGTACGCTCATAGATAAGCACGTTGGCATCCACAGCCATACCCAGAGAAAGTACCATACCGGCAATACCGCTCATGGTCAGGGCTGCCTGGAAACTGGTCAGGATTCCTACGGTGAAGAACAGGTTCAGAATCAGGGCGCAGTTGGCAACCATACCGGGAATAAGGCCATACATGGTAATCATGTAGATCATCAGGATAACGAATGCGATAACGCAACTCCAGATACCCTGACGGATGGACTCGGCACCCAGAGAGGGACCAACGATTTCCTCGCTCACGATCTTAGCAGGAGCGGGCATCTTACCTGACTTCAGCACATTGGCCAAGTCGCGGGTGTCCTCTGTCGTGAAGTGTCCAGTAATCTCGGAACGACCGCCTGTAATCTCATTCTGCACATTGGGTGCACTATATACGTTGTCATCCAATACGATTGCAATGGCGCGGTTTACATTGGCACGCGTCAGGGCAGCCCAGCGGCGTGCACCATCGACGTTCATGCTCATGCTGACGCAAGGACGTCCATGCTGGTCGTATGACTCGCTGGCATCAATTACTACATCGCCTTCCAGCGGAGCGCGACCATTGCGCTCAGTTACCTTAATGGCATAAAGTTCATAGATATTGGCACTACTGCCTTCACCAATACCCTTCACACCCCACTTCAAACGCAGGTCGGCAGGCAATACCTCCTTAGCCTCGGGGGTTTCCAGAAGAGCGGTCAGGTCGTCCATATCACGCTTTGCAGCATAACCTACGGCGCAACCATAGGCGCCCTGAATGACCTGCAAGCGGCTCAGGATGGGGTGCTGGCGGTGTGCCTTCTCAATTTCCTCGGCACTCATGGGAGAAGCGCTCTCGCCATCCTCTGCCTTAGAACCCAGCGCTTCGGCCAAGTCGCCCTTGGCAGCCTTGGCGCTATCAGCTGCTGCTTCCTCCTGAACGGGAGCAGCGGGAGTCTCGGCAACGGTCTCGCCTTCGGGAGCTTCCTGCTCCTCTATGCCGCTAAGTGCAGCAGCCAGCTTGCCATCTAACGTCACAAGGAAAGGTACAATCTCCTGGGTGTTGTAGGTCTCCCAAAACTCCAGGTTGGCACTACCCTGCAAGAGCTTACGTACGCGTTCAGGCTCTTTCACACCAGGCATTTCCACCATGATGCGACCCTCCTGACCCTCGAGGGCCTGGATGTTGGGCTGTACTACGCCGAAACGGTCAATACGCGTGCGCAACACATTATAAGAATTATTGATTGCACTCTTCACTTCGTCGCGCAGCACGCTCTCTACCTGTGAGTCGGTGCTCTTGGTCGTCACCTTGTCGCGCAATTGCTGAGTGGCAAACAACTCGGCCAGACTCTTTTGGGGAGCCAGCGCCTTGTAATCCTTGATAAACAGACTGATAAAATCATTTTGGCTGCTTGCAGCCTCGCTGGTCGCCTGTTCGACGGCCTTGCGAAAGTTTTCGTCGGTCTCCTCCTTGTGGTCAGAAAGTGCCTTCACTACATCGGGTACGCTCACTTCCAAGATGACGTTCATACCGCCCTTCAGGTCCAGACCCAGTCCGATACCCATCTCGCGGCATTCCTTCAGAGTCCACACATTTAAGTACACCCTGTTGTTAAGCAAGGAGTCCATGTAGTGGTCTGCAGCCACCTGTCCGTCTGTCAATGCCACCTTCTTGGCCTTGTTCTCGTAATGATTCGTCACCACGGAAAAACTCAGATAGAATAGGCAAACCAGCGTAAGCAGGAGTGCGAAAACCTTAACAAATCCTTTGTTTTGCATTGTTTAAAATTATTTATTTTGTTGTTATTTTATTGTCTTTTAATACGGTAATGCGCTAAATAGCGTGCAAAGATATGTATTTTTTGGGACATCCGTAGTCTTTTGCACGATTTTCTTTATAAAAAAATGTTTTATTGATGTTTTTTGTGCAAATAAGTGACTATGGGATAGTGGTCTGACACCTCTAATTTATCTACAATGCGCGTTTGACTGCTCTTCCAGTCCTTCGACATGAAGACATGATCTATGCGTACGGGGAAACCTCTTTGATTATATGAGATGCCTATGCCCAGACCACTGTCGCGATAAGCCGGCCTCATAATGCGGGCCAGCTTTTGGTAAACGTATGAAATGGGCGTGTCGTTGAAATCGCCGCACAGAATGATATTACGCTGGCCATTCGCCTTCACCAAGGCAGCCAGACTGTCGGCCTGAGGACCACGATATATGACAGCATCCCCGAGTTTTCCAGCCAGATGACGGCTCCCCTCTTTTACCTTCTCCCTGTGCGGGTCTTTCATCATTTCTTTGTATTCAGACTTGTCGTCATCGCTCAACGCATTGCTCTCTAAATGGTTGTTGACAACAAATATGGTATCGCCAAGGAAAGTCAACCGGCATCCCAGGCTCTTATTATTCTTCCGTGTAGGATAATTGACATGTATAGTGTCGCCTACAACTGGCAGACGAGTAAGAATGCACATCCCTCCGTCCTGAAGACAGCGATAGTTCATGGAGTCCATCATGCACTTGACGTCCGCACGTTTTGTCCAGCTCGGTACAACCTCCTGCATACAGAATATATCGGCATCCATCTCCTTGACATATTGCAAAAGCGATGTCTGACCGGCTTCTCCTTTTGGACCTCCTACATTGAAACTGATGAGTTTTAAGGCATCGTTGGGGTGCTCCGACTGCATGTTAAGGGGACAGTAGTCATACACATAGCCCCCTACTGCAAAAATTCCCAGCATGGGAATCCAAACATAACGCGCCTTGAAAATCAGCCAAAAAAGGACATAAAGGATGTTCAACAGTAAAACCACGGGGAAAGCCAGCCCTATGAGGGATAGCAAAGGGTATTGTTCGGGTGGAATCCAGGTACTTGCACAACAAATCCACAAGAGGAGTATAACCCCAATGTTACCCCCCAGGAAAAGACCTGTAAAGAAACGCTTTATCCCGCCCATTATTCACTTTACTTCTTTTGGCTAAAATCAAAGAGGCGCTTCTTCTCTTCCTCAGTCAGCCCGCTATAGCCTTGACTTCTTACCTTGTCCAAGATCCGGTCCAGTTCAGCTTCGTCTTCCATCTTTTTCTTTCGGTAAGCCATATCTTGACTGTGCTTTCCACCGGTATTCACGCTGAAACGAGGCTTTTTCCTGGTCAGCGAGGAGAACCATTTCCGGAAATTCCAGCTGTCATTCCCGCTATCATAATGACGCTCATAATAACCATTGCGATGACTACCCCGTCCGCCGCCGTTCCGCCAATAGAGAATCAGCAACAGGCCGAACAGCATACCGCCCAAGTGCGCGAAATGGGCTACACCGTCATTGGCACGACCAAGGGCCGACATCAATTCGATGACAGCATAACCCGTCACAAAATACTTGGCCTTGATAGGGATGGGAAGGGGAAAGATGAGAATCGGCTCATTGGGGAACGTCATGCCAAAGGCCAACAGGATGCCATAAACGGCGCCAGAGGCACCAACCGTCAGAGCCAGACTATGGATACCATAATAATATGCACCAAGTTGCACCAGTTCCTGACAGAGACCGGCTCCGATGCCACAAGTCAGATAGTAAATAAGGAAGCGGCGCTGGCCCATTGTAGTTTCAATGATACGACCAAACATCCATACGGCAAACATATTAAAGAACAGATGCTCCAAACCTGCATGCATAAACATGTAGGTTATGAACTGATAAATATGGAATCCGCTGGAGAGGAAAAAGTGGAGGCCGAGAATGGTGTCAAGGTCAACACCATAATTGCTGGCCACATACTTTCCTGCAAACATTAATATGTTAATAATAAGCAGGTTCTTAGTCACTGGAGGCATCGTATTCATGTGCGTAGCATTTAAAAGTCATCAAATTTGGTGCAAAGATACAAAAAAAAGGCCATAAAAGCATCCAAATTCGTGACAATCATTACTTTTTTCACATTTTATTTCATTTTTTTCAAAAAAAGCTTGGGGCATAAGTGAAGTTTGTATATATTTGCCATGAAAATATGATATAAATAACCAAATTACAACTATTTAAGTATTATTTTGTATGAACAAAAGTGAATTGACAGCCAAGATCGCCGAAGGCGCAGGCTTGAGCAAAGTGGACGCAAAAAAAGCTCTGGAGGCAGCTCTGGAGGCTATTGGTGCAGCCGTAAAGAGTGGTGAGAAAGTTGCTTTGATTGGTTTTGGTACGTTCTCCGTTGCGAAGCGTGATGCTCGCAAGGGTATCAATCCTTTGACAAAGAAGACCATCAACATTCCTGCAAAGAAGGTGGTTAAGTTCAAGGCTGGTGCTGACCTGACCCTGTAATCGAACCAGAGTTTTGGGGATTGAGATATTGATTCTCGGGTAATAATCCCCGTTCTAAGTTAAACAATGAATGAGTCCGGTTTTGCCGGACTCATTTAATTTGTATGAAACCATATAAGATAGCCCTTTTCGTAATCTGCGTGATGGCCGGATTGGCACTCATGACTCTTCTCTACCCAAGGGAAGACGTCTCCTTATTTAATATCCGTGCTGTATTCCCTTCTATGGAGGAAGTACTTGGGGCAAACACTGAAGAAAATATTACTGACACTGAGGAGGAAGAGGAAGACACCCTGCCAGAAATGACGCCGGAGGAGCTTATGGACCTCCGGATGGCAGAATTGGAGGCTGCCCGCGACTCTGAGTTTATGGTCTTCTGCCAAAAGAGTCCTACGCGCCTGCAGATGCCAGACGACGACATAGCCTATCTGGATCCGGTTTTTGAAGCATTGGAAAATGCTTCTGGGCGGCCCGTCCGCATTATGCACTATGGCGACTCTCAATTAGAGGGCGACAGGATGACAGGGGTGTTGAGGGAAAAAATTCAAGATCTCTTTGGCGGCAACGGTTCAGGACTGCTGCCACCGGTACAACGCCTAGGAATGGCTACAGCCACTGTGGAGACCTGGCCTGAACTGAGGCACTACATGTATTTCGGCTCACCTGAATTCCACGCTGAACACAAGCGCTATGGTCCTTTGGCACAAGTTGCCGAAGTAGATAGCATAGCTCGTTTTTCTGTCACGGCTCATGGCGGTTCAACCTATCCCCATTGCCGTTCGTTCCGCAAAGTAAGTATTGCCATGATGGGAGACGGAGAGTTTACCGTTGAAGCTGGTGGCGATTCACTTGAGATGTCCAGCCGGTTGGATGCCTCGTATGATGGTTTGCGCATCTTCAGCGCGACATTGTCGCATAGCGTAAGCAAGGCAGTCATTACGGCACATGGACAAATGGAAATCTACGCCATAATGATAGATGGAGCAAGTGGAGTCTCGATGGATAATATTGCCATGCGCGGCGTATCCGGCACATTGTTTACCTCGATAGATCGTCGTACGCTGGCTCCGTTCTTCCAGCAACAGAATGTGGGGCTGCTCCTTCTTCAGTACGGCGGCAACTCTGTACCTTACCTTAAACCCGGCAAGAGTATTATCAGCTACATGCAGCAGCTGAAGACTCAGATAGATCTGTTCAAGCGCATGATTCCGAACATACATATCATATTTATAGGACCATCGGATATGGCTACGAGCGTAGAGGATGAGATGAAGACTTATCCCTACCTGCCTATGGTTGTCGACTCGCTACGTGCTATGGCTCAGGAAAGCGGCGTAGCTTTTTGGGATATGTTCCGGGCGATGGGTGGCAGGGGCTCGATGGTGAAATGGGTAGAGGCGGATCCGCAACTTGCAGGAGAGGATTACATTCATTTCACGCCACGAGGATCTCGCAGGATGAGTGAAATGTTCTGGAGTGCATTTGAACTCTACTATAAATACTATCGCTTCAGGCATCATTTGGACGAAGAGGAAGAAGAGGCCGCATCAGATTCTATTACATCACAGACTGATACGGTGCCTTTGCAACGACCAGTTCCGACTGACAGCACTAAAATGAACAGATGAGGATGAACGGACTGTTGATTGCCTTGTTGAGCTGGCTGTCCATTTTTGCCGGGCATGAAATGCGGGGACAGAATTGCCCCGTCTTGCGGAACATTCCGCAAGTAACATGTCTTCATACTGAGAATGGACTCGATTCATTGCAGTTCCCAGGCAAGCATGAGAAGTTCGATACATTATATATATATATAGACTCTTTAATCCGCACAGGAAAAGGGCGAATAAACATCCTTCATATTGGAGGAAGTCACGTTCAGGGCGGAATGTTTACACACCGTATGAGGGTAAACATTGATTCTCTGGGCGGGCTGCGGCCTGCTGGCCGAGGCATGTTGTTCCCCTATCGCGCCATAAAGACTAATGCCCCGGCAGATTATGTACTCTCCAGCGGAGGAATTTGGCGTGGGGTGCGTAACGTACAACGCGACAGCACTACAACCCTCGGACTGAGCGGCGCCTGTGCCATAACAGATGATACTACGGCATGGCTCGGTTTGAACATAGGGAAGATTGGATCCCGGCCATTGAAACGGCTGCGCATACTCGGCCAAGGCACCACGCCTGATGTTCGTCCATGTCTGATATGCAGCGGCGATACTATACAGTCCCTGCCCGCCGACAGTTTGCCCGGCCTCTGCTTTCCACTTCCGCCGGAAGCCGATTCAGTGACGGTTCGTTTTGAGGGCCTTTGGCCGGACAGTATCTCCTACGAGCTACGTGGACTATGGCCCGAAGGAGACGAAGACGGATTTACCTATACCGCATCGGGCATCAACGGAGCAAACCTCTCCTCTTGGCTGAAGTGCGGAATGTTGGAGGAAGAGCTGACTTTGGCCCCGCCGCAACTGATCATAATGGGTGTCGGAATTAACGACGCCAACGTACCCCCAGCTGCTTTCGACCCTGAAAAGTTCAAGGAAAACTACCGCGAACTCATGCGGAGGATACGCAGGGTCAGTCCCGACTGCTGCTTCCTCTTCATCACGAACAACGACTGCTGGCTGAACGTTCGAGGCTACCGGCGCCGTCCGAACATGAACACCAAGCGTGTCTGGCATGCCATGAACGAACTGGCAGCGGAGAGCGGCAGCGCCGTCTTCGATTGCTACAGGCTGATGGGCGGGCAGGCTTCGAGCAACGCCTGGGTCAGAGCAGGCCTGCAGCGCAGAGACCATATCCACTTCTCGCGCCAGGGATACGAACTATGGGGCGACCTGCTCTACAACGCACTGATGAAGCCACTGGTCCATTCGGACAGCGGTGCCGGAAATAAGCAATAGGCGGAAGCGCTTGGCGAGAGACGCCGACATATATAAACTCAAAAAGGACGTATGATACTGAAAGATAATATATTAAATCTTCTATGGGACTACCTTCTGAGGGTGTTCTCCTTTGACCCCGAAAGCCCGCTCCTGTTTACCCAGTTCCAGTTCTGGGCATTCTTCGCCATTGTCTTTATCGGCTTCTCCTTCATCGTATCACCTCGGGGCAGATGGGTGCCTTCCCTCAGGAACTTCTATCTGCTTCTTGTCAGCTGGCTCTTCTACTACAAGACAAGCGGATGGTTTCTGGGCTTGCTTGTATTGGTCACTTGCACCGACTATTGCATCGCTCGGGGTATTTTCGCCTGCCGGACGTCTCATCCCTGGAGAGCCAGGCTTTTGGTCGGACTGAGTGTGATGATTGACTTGGGAATATTATGCTATTTCAAATATAGTTACTTCGTAGCCGATATGGTCAATCAGCTGTTTGGTACCCAAATCAGTGTCAGCAACTGGGCGGCCGAGTGGGGAAACCGCATGATAGGCTCACCCGTTTGGAGCGTGGACCGCATCATACTTCCTGTCGGCATATCGTTCTACACCTTCCAGGTTATCAGTTATACAGTCGATGTTTACCGCGGACTGATAGCACCTGTGCGCAGCATACTCGACTTCGGCTTTTACGTATCCTTCTTTCCCCAGCTTGTGGCGGGTCCTATAGTAAAGGCGTCCGACTTTGTACCGCAGCTCTACCGGCGCTATTTCCTGAGCCGGCGGCAGTTCGGGCTGGCCGTTTTCTGGATTCTGAACGGACTGGTCAAGAAGATCGTGCTGTCGGACTATCTGGCTGTGAACTTCATCGACCGCGTCTTTGCCAATCCGCAGTTCTTCACGGGCTTTGAGAATCTGATGGCTCTCTTCACCTACTCTCTCCAGGTGTATGCTGACTTCTCGGGCTATACCGATATCGCCATCGGCCTGAGCCTGTTGATGGGATTTCATCTTCCCATGAACTTCAATTCGCCCTACAAGGCCACGAACTGCAGTAATTTCTGGAAGCGGTGGCACATCAGCCTGTCCCGATGGCTACAGACCTACCTCTATATCCCGCTTGGCGGAAACCGCAATGTTACCGGAGCCACTTACTTCTGGATACTCGTCATCACTCTGTTCACCCTCATCCTGAGCGGCAGTATGCTGATTGCGGTTGTAGTCGTTACCATTCTCCTGCTGACCATCTGGACAGCTTGGCGAAGGCCGTCAAAGCGGAGGCACATCTATGCCAACCTGAACGCCATGATCACAATGGTGCTGGGAGGCCTGTGGCATGGCGCTTCGTGCAACTTCATGGTCTGGGGCGGACTCAATGGGGTGGGAATGATTGTCTTCAAGTTCTGGCGCGACATGAGCCCACTGCGCCGTGCCCTCATCTCCTCCCTCCTGTTGGTGCTCATCCTCGCCCTGCGCTTCCCCCAGTACTGGGGCCAAGCCTTTGCATTCAGCGCCCCTGGAATGGGCTTGCTCAATATCCTGCTCGCCTTCATGCTTTTCATCACCCTCAGTGCCTGGATCCGGTTCTTCATCATCCATAGCCCGTTATCCATAATCCACGACCCCTTGTCCCACGCTTGGGGCATAGCTGTCACCTTCACCTTCATCACCTTCACGCGTCTGTTCTTCCGTAGCGGAAGCAACCTCGACCCGGCCGTGGCAAATGAAACGGCATGGCGCATCGCCACACAGATAGTAGCACGCATCGGCAGCATCTGGCAGGGCAACATTGCCACCATCAGCATGGCACACTGGCGCGTGTTCCTGCTCTTCGCATTGGGTATGGTCATACATTGGCTGCCCGAGCGGCTGAAGCGCACCTACCGCCTGAGCTTTGCCATGCTCCCGTTACCTGTCATCTATCTGGCCGTACTGGTTGCAGTGTTTGTAGTATATCAGTTCGTAACGGCCGAGATGCAACCCTTCATCTACTTCCAGTTCTAGCTTAAGGCTCCACCACAAACCAGGTGTAGCCGTTTGCCGGAATGCGGACCGTAAGGGTTACCTCTTGCCTGTCATTGAGCCGATACCGCTTCGGGCTGTTCTCCTGCTCTCGAATGCGTGCCTTGCCCTTGAGTCCCGTATAGTAGAGGGGCAGGGTAATCTGTCGCGTGATGTCCTCCTGTAGCGGATTGTAGAGCATGGCCAGGGCGCGTTCCTTCTCCTGGGGATTGACATGCATCAGGCCGTCCCAGTCGCGGGCATCGGGCTTGCGCAGGTGGATGATGTCGCTGTTCAGTATGCGGCGATACTTCTTGTACCAGGCTATCACCTCCTTCACCATCTCCTTCGTCTCGTCGGTATCATAGAGCCGGGGGCCGCGATAGCAGGCCTGCACACCCGCTCCGTAGTTCTGAACCATGTGGGTGCGATACTCGTAGAGATGCTCCGAGAGGGGTTCCAGGGTGGCAGCCGCGCCGCCTCCGTGATACTGCACCAAAGGAGTGAAGCTCCACAGGGAACCGGAGGGCCGTTCCCAGGTGCCGTCGTAGTTCACCTGCCGGGCATGAATGAGCTGCCGCTCGCGAGGCAGGGACCAGTTCACCTCGCGGTAGCCAATGCTGGTCTTGGTGGTTCCGTTCATGAAATAGAAGTCGGGCACATTGGAATAGAAGCCCTCCTGGCTGAGCCAGTGGTAGAAGGAGGCTATCTTGTGGAACTGGTTCCACTGGCTGTCCTTCAGGCCGCGGTGATGGGCATGGCTGGTGGAGGCGCAGACGTCTCCGGGATAGGAACCGTCGTGCTCCAGGCAGGTCATTCCGGTGCGGAGCATGAAGGTCTTCAGCTTCTCGAAGTAGTCGTAGCCCCACTGGCTGCAGAGGCAGGGCGAGTTCCCGAACTTCATACCACCCGTCTTGCCCGTCTTCGGGTTGATGCAGTCTATCTCTTCGCTGACGCGCCTGCTGGCCAACAGGGAGTAACATCCCATCTCTATGCCCTTCGAGTGGGCATAATCCACAAGCGACTTAAAGCGCTGTATGTTCTTTTCTGAGATGTCCTCCATATTCAAGTCGCTGCCAAAGCTGATGATAATCATCTCGTAGCCCGCCTCGGCACACTGGTCAACTGCTCTGTGCACCGTCTCTGGGTCTGTGGCCGTGAGGTGCAGGAAGATTGGGTTCTGGGTGGTCCAAGGACAGAGTGCCATGTAGAAATGGCGGTCGAAGAGGCCCTTGCGCTCGCGGTCGTAGCTGTCGTAGGGCATTTCGAAGACGCTGAAGGAACGGAACGTCTGGCCCGGTTCTATGCGCTGGTCTGGCCCGAGGGGCGGTGCCACCTCCAGCCGGCAAGGCGTATTCAGCGCGTAGTTGCGCTGGCTGGTGTACTCGGGTTCCTTTATCCAGTGCTCGCAGGTCCCGCTCTCGCGCTGTGTGAAACTGCCGCCGCACTGGTAGTCGCTCTCCAGATGGATATTGGGCAGACGGAAACCGTCGCGGGGCGTATCTACGGGAGACTCGGGCTCGAAGAAGGAGAGGCGCTCCAGCTTGAAGTTGTCCACAGTCAGGGGGTCCCCCGAGTTATTGAACAGCTCGAAGCTCTTCTGCAGCACGGGAAGGTGGTCGTACAGACCGAAGTGCAGGTCGATGAGGACGGCGGACAGTTCGCCCCTTCCGCGCAGGCTGAAGACGAGGTCGATGCCCGAGTCCGTGTCCTCCACAAGCGACCAGCGCACCCGTTTCCAGGGGATGCGCCGGGGAATGGGCTGGACGCGGAAATCCTCCACCACGAACGAGCTGTCCGTTGCCTTAAGCCCGTCAATCCACTGCTCGAGCAGATAGCCGCGCTCCTCCTGTCCGGTCAGACCGCCGAGCTGGTACGTCTTCCCGTCGAGGCTGATACAGCCCTCCGTACCCACGGCACGCAGCATGCGCTCGCCCGTCATGCGGTTCACGTAGTCGGTTGTGGCCAGGTTGGGCCAGATGCGGAACGTACGCCACACCATCCCGTTTGCGAGGATGACGGACTTCCCGTCGGCCGAGCGGAAGACGCCGGCGCGGGAGGGACTGGGATCGATGAGCCAGTCGTAGGGTGTCTTTGCTGATGCCAGTGCGTCAAAGACCGGCAGGTTCTGTACCTTCTCCGCCAGCGACTCGGCGCGTACTAGGGCGGAAGCAGTCAGGAACAGGGTGAAGAGCAGTAGCTTTCTCATGTGGTTTCGTATTTTGTTTATGGTTAAGGTTCAGACGGAGGGAGGTAGAGCTGAAGCTCGCGCAGGAGCGGACAAGCACGGTCGCTCTCTATCGTCAGTCGCACGGCCTGGGCCTGCGCGTTCCCAAGCCTGAGCAGGCGCTGAGGCCCGATGGTTGTGCCCTGGGCGACTTTTTCCCATACCCCGGACGGCGAGAGCGTCTCCACCGAGAAACGGTTCACGCGCTGCCCCAGCCGGATAGGCTCCCGCAGGCGCAGGCTGTAAAGGGGTTGCGGGCGGCTCAGGCGGATGGTTATAGAGGCGCGGCGCACACTGTCGTCGGTGGCCCAGTAAGTCTTCTCATGCCCGTCGAGTGCGCGGCGCGGACCGAAGCGTCGCGATCCGTCGCGCTCGTTGCTGGCCTCAACAGATGCTATGTCGGCACGGCGCAGGGGACGGCTGAACTCCCGGCTTAGGGCCTGCCCGAACGCCACCAAGCGAGCGGAGTCAACGGGATGGATAAGCCCCTGCTTCGTGGGCGGGGCATTCAGGATAAGGTTAGCGCCGCGGCCCACCGACTCGTAGTAGATCTGCATGAGATGCTCGAGGGACTTCACCTGTCCGTCCTCCGAGGCATGATAGAACCAGCCCGGACGGATGCTGACGTCCACCTCGGCAGGCACCCACGCCGTTCCCGAGGGATTGCCGTGGCGCAGCCCGTTCGCATCGGCCACGCCGGGGGCGTAATGGTCAATGTCCAGTATGGCCCAGTTCGTCTCCCCCACATGCCCCTGTTCGTTTCCGCACCATCGGATGTCCGGTCCCCCGTCGCTGAAGATGCAGGCTCCCGGCTGCAGCGCGTGAATGATCGAGTCGGTCCTCGGCCAGTCGTAGTATGTGCGGCCGTCCACCCTGCGCTGCTCGCAGCGTCCGCCATAGTAGCCGTCGCCGCCGTTCGCACCGTCCTTCCATACCTCGAAGACGGGGCCGTACCATGTAAGCAGCTCCTCGAGCTGACGGCGATAGTAGTCGATGTAGTCACTGGAACCGTAACGGAGGTCGTGCCGGTCCCAGGGGGAGAGATAGACGCCGAACTGCAGACCTGCCCGCCGGGCCTCGCGGGCCAGCTCGCCTACGATGTCCCCATTCCCGTCGCGCCAACTGCTGCTGGCCACACTATAGTCCGTCTGCTTGCTGGGCCACAGGCAGAACCCGTCGTGATGCTTTGCCGTGAGCACCAGCCCTTTCATCCCGGCAGCCTTGACCACCTCCACCCACTGGCGCGGATTGAAGGCGACGGGCTGGAACTCATCGGGATCCATATCGCCGTAGCCCCCATTCCACATCGCGGTACGTAGCGCTCGAAAGGCAGATAAAGGCATAGAACTGCAGGTCGTGCCACGCCAGCTGACGTTCGCTCGGTACAGGTCCGTAAGGCTCCGGAGCCTTCGTGCGCCGGTGAGCTGATGCAGGAAGGACGGAAAGCAGAGTCAGCAGCAGCGGATAGAGTATGTATTTCATTGCAAAACAGGGTTCTGATAAGCCATTAATCGCTCATTCGAGTGCAAAGATAATGACTTTTGTGCAAATCACCAAATGCAAAAATGCAAAAATGCAAAAATCGGAGCAGCGAGAGCCATCCAAGCTTGATTGGGGATGGCCGAGTCGCGTCGATTTTAGACCGTAGGTCAAAAATGCAAAAGGATGTGAGAGCTGAGACGAATGTTCGCTTTCAGTATGCCGAGCGTGAGCAGGCTCGATAAAATCAAAATGCAATAAGTGCAATAACTGCAATAACTGCAAAACATTCAACCTTTTCCAGGGACAGACAATCCTGAATATTGCAATATTGCATTGCATTTGATTTTTTCTTCAAACAGAGCAGGGCTGTATAAGTGAGGTATATACTTATTATTTAATATATATTATATATAATATATT
>JAILKU010000002.1 GCA_024693505.1 Bacteroidaceae bacterium
CCGATGAGCGCTTCCTCCTCGTCGGCTGTGCCTATAGCGACGAGGTGCAGGTCTTCCGCCGCGATGCCCGGACGGGCCTGCTCTCCGACACCGGCCTCCGCATCAAGACGCCCCGCCCCGTCTGCCTCGTCTTTGTCGAGAGACCGTAAATTTGTTAGACCCGGGTCTGGAACTTGCCAAACCCGGGTCTAACACAATTTATATCCGGGTCTGACAAAATTTATACCCGGCTCAGACAAATCTACTTCACCAATACCTTGTACGTCTTCCCGGCGCCGGTGCGGACGATGTGGATGCCGCGCTGGTTCCGGCTGATGCGTGTGCCCTGCAGCGAGTAGGCCTCGTACTGCCCGGCGGGCGAGGGGATAGGCTCCACGAGGCTGCCCTCGTTGTAGTACGTGCCGTCGGAGGCGAGCAGGACGGGCGAGTGCGTGGCGTCGAATACGGGATGGTCGTCGCTGCCCAGGGTCTGATACCATACCGTTTCGGCCTGGCCGCTCTTCTGGTTGAGCAGATAGCAGAGCTCTCCGCTGGCAACCTGCTTCGACGTGATGACCTTGGCGTTGCGGTCGGCATAGATGGAGTAGCAGTTTGAGCTCTTTGGACCGCCGCGCAGCATGGCGTCGCTCATGTCCTTATAGTATACGCCCTCGACCGTGCCGCTGCAGTAGCAGTTGGTGGCCTGTCCGTTGCCTGCGTACCCGGTGAGCTGTCCGCTCTCGCGGGCTCCCTTGACGGGTCCGGTCACGTAGCAGTTCAGGAAGACGGGCGTGGCGGCTGCGTGCATGTTGCAGCCGAAGATGCCGCCGGCATTCTGGGCCGAAGCCGTCACGGAACCCTCGTTGCCCAGGCACTCCATCGTGACGCGTCCGCTGCCGTTCGATCCGCCGATGAGGCCCACGAAGGCCGCTCCGCTGATGGAGCAGGATGCGTCGAGGATGAGGTTACGGATGGTGGCGCCGCCGCTTACGATGCCGAAGAGTCCGGTGTAGTCCCTGCTGGTCTTGATGACGAGGTTGCTGATGGTGTGCATCTGTCCGTCGAAGGTGCCGATGAAGGGATTCTGGGCCGTTCCGATCGGCGTCACGCTGACGCCCTCGAAGTCGAGGTCCCCGGTGACGATGCCGTTGATGTTGCGCAGGCCGGAGTTGACCATCTGCGCGAAGTCGAGCACATCCTGCGGCGAGCTCAGCAGGAAGGTGTTGTCGTTGATGTACATATTGCCCTGCTTGATCACCTCGAAATGGTGCTGCAGCACGGGGTGGTCGTCGTCGCCGAGGTTCTGGTAGAAGTGCGCCTCGCTGTCTTCGGCAGCCCCGTCGTTCAGGCGGTAGCATAGGCTTCCCTCCGCGACGGCCGAGGCGGTAACCTTGGTCACCCCGGCCTGAGTGGTGCTGTGGTTGCTGAAGCATCGGGTGAACTTCGACCCCTCGTTCGGGGCGAAGCTATAGCTGCCGCTGACGCCGCTCACCGAGGCCGAGCTGTAGCACCTGGTCACCTGGGCGTTGCTGCCGAGCTGTCCGCAAAGCCCTGCCGCCTCGCTCTGTGCACTAATGGATCCAGAGGCATAGCAGTAGCTGATGCGCAGCTTCGTGCTTGTATTCTCTACCGAACCAAGGATGCCGCCGGCCATGCGCCCCGTTGCCTTCACGCTGCCCTCGTTACCCAAGCCGGAGAGGGTGATTGTGCCTGTCCCCTGCACCGTCCCTATCAGGCCGACGCCGTTGCCGCCCTCGATGCGGCACGAGCTGTCGATGGTCAGGTTGCGTATCGTCGCGCCGGCTCCCAGCGTGCCGAAGAGGCCGACATAATTGTCGCTGCGCTGCATCGTGAGGCCCGAGAGGATATGGTTCTGCCCGTCGAAAGATCCCTTGTAGGGGCGCGTTGATGTGCCGATGGGCTCCAGCTTCGAACTTACGGCAGTCAGGTCGAGGTCGGCATCCAGGCGGACGGTCAGCTTCGTGAGTCCCTTCTCGTTTACGGCCTGCTGCAGGGCGAGCAGGTCGGCAGCCGAGTCGATGACGAAGAGCGAGTCGGACGGGTCGATGTCCTCTATGTTGGCATATCCCAGCTTGTTGTCGATCCAACTGATGCGGTTGCGCAGATAGTTACGGATGATATCGAGCTCGCCCTCGTAAGTGCCGGGTGCAAACTGCTGCAGGGTAAGGAGCTCGCCCAGGTTGTCCCAGCGCGTGAAGTTCAGCTTCTGCGACTCGTCCATGACCTGTCCGAGGCTGTCCACGAAGGCAATCATGCTTTCAGGCGAGAACAGCTTGCTCTTCCGCATGTTGCTCCACATATCGTAGAGCGTCGTCATGGCAAATGGGTCGGAGAGAATGCGGTTGAAGAACTCCCGGGAGCCCGAGATGGCCGAGCCGTAGTTGAAGAGCCAGTTGGACTTGCCGTTGGCAGGATAGACGCGCTGGTCGTTGTCCATGCAGAGGTCGAAGTCCCAGACGGGGCCGAAGTGGAACAGGTCGTCATCGCGCTCCTTATATAGATATATGCTCCACAGCGCGTCGGTATTACCCGCGAACTCGCCTACGAGCATGAGCCGGAGGAAACTCTCCAGATCCAGGCGCGACCTGTATCCATTGACCGGGTCGGTGTAGTTGCTCGCCCACAGGCGGCTTTCCATCTCGAGGAAATAGTTGCGGATGTAGCTGAACTGAGCGGCCGTTATATCATTGTCGTCGGGGTATTTGACGTCGACGGGGATGCCGCGTGAACTATTGAAATGATACTGCTCTCCTCCTCCATTTGTCATCTCCAGCAGGTAACCGCCAGTGATGTAGGGCGGCTCCTCGTCGCCCGGTTCCATCTCGCTGATCTCCACGCGCTCAGGGTCTACCGTAATCTGGTCGCAGAGCTGATAGTTCCCCTTGAACTCACCATTGACGATGACGTCGACATTCTGAATCCAGGGCGTATAGGCCATCCCAAGGCGCCGGCTCATCTCGAAGGCGATGTTGTTTCTCATCAGGCTCTTGTCGCGCCAGTTGGGTATGAGCGTCCACTTCTTTGACTTCGCGGGCGACTCCAGGGGAGAATCCTTCAGCATGTGGTGGCTCTTGCCGTCATTGAACTTCACTCTGTAGGGTCTCTTCTTGAACAATTCATAGCGGGAACCGTTGCCTCGTTCACGGGCCAGGATGGGGTACTCCTGTATGCGGGTTCCCCCGTCGTAGATGATGCACATCTCGCTCTCCAGCTCGGTCACCTTGTCGTAAGGCTCCTTTCCGCAGTAAGTATGGTATGACAGGGTGGGGAGGTTCGTAATCTGATAGAACTGCGAGTCGTCTCCCTCTCCCGCTACGCCGTAAAACTCAACCTCGGCAATGTTGCAGCGGCTGTCGGCAGGTCCGCAGTAGCGCACATAGCGGAAGCCCCGCGATACGTTGACATCGGCATACAAGACCTTGCCATCCTGCCCTTTCGCCGTTATCATATAGAGGGGGATGGCATCCATGAAGTCCTCGCGGTTTGAACCTTCGAAGAGGCCCAGCACCACTCGGGCCTGGCCTGTGCCTCCAGCTCTTCCGGCCCATCCTACGCGGGTAATGACATAGGGCTGCCCCAAGTCGAGTCCCACCCAGGTATGAGACCGTTCGTATGTTGCCACAAAGGTTGACAAGTCGCCGTCGAATGCGTTGGCGGGGGTGTTGACGGTTGTCGATGCCGCGTTCTTGTCATAGTCGTAGCATCGTTCTGTACCAATGACGGTGCCCTTTAGCTTTGCGCCTCCTGCCCTGTCGGCCAATAGGCTGAGCTGGGGGTATGCGGTGAACAATAAGGTCAATAAAAGTAGTCTAAAAAAGTAATGTGTTCTCATCATCCTTTACCTTATAATTATTATAACGTATAGCGTGTCGTAGCCTTTATCTTCAATATTTTGAGTGCAAAATTACGATTAAGTGGGGACAAAACAAAGGAAAAGACAAAATATTTTCTGATTTTTTGTCAATCCTGAGTAATTTTGGGATTTGAGCCAAAGATGAGACGAAATGAGAGTGAAGCCAATTTAGCTTAAATCTTTCTGAAAAGGGATGTTCCCGCCCGTATAGCCAAAGTTTAAGCGGTTTACTCTTTTCAATGTCTCCCTTATAGGGCCTGTCTGCCTTAAAAACCCGCGTTCTGCAAAATAAATTCATTTATTCTGCGTCCACTTACTTGTTTTTTTCGTACCTTTGCACCCATAAACAGAGAAATCAAGTAAACTGAGTGAAATTATGATAAGAATAGCCGTTCAGTCAAAGGGCCGCCTATACGAAGAAACCATGTCGTTGCTCGCCGAGGCTGGCATTAAGGTTGGCAGTTCGAAGCGCACTCTGCTGGTGCAGGCCTCGAACTTCCCCATCGAAGTGCTCTATTTGAGAGATGACGACATACCGCAAAGTGTAGCTACAGGCGTGGCCGATCTGGGTATTGTGGGGCAGAACGAATACGAGGAAAGGCAGGAGCAATGCCGCGTAGTACGCCCCCTTGGTTTTAGCCGGTGCCGTCTCTCGCTGGCCATTCCAAAGGGCGTGAACTACAGTGGGCTTCGCTGGTTCGACGGTCGAAAGATAGCGACCAGCTATCCCGGCATCCTGCGTCGTTTTCTGGAAAAGAATCATATCGCTGCCGATGTGCACGTCATCACTGGTTCTGTCGAAATCAGCCCGGGTATCGGGCTGGCTGATGCCATTTTCGACATTGTGAGCAGCGGTTCAACATTGGTGAGTAACAACCTGGTTGAAGTAGAGACGGTAATGCAGAGTGAAGCCCTGCTCATTGCTAACCCCGACCTGTCCCAGGAGAAGCTGAATGTGCTGGACGAACTGTTGTTCCGCATAGAAGCAGTCAAGCAGGCGGAGGATAAGAAGTACGTCCTCATGAACGTTCCTACCGACAAGGTAGCCGACGTTGTGGCTGTGCTGCCAGGTGCCAAGAGCCCTACTGTGATGCCACTGGCCACCGAGGGCTGGAGCAGTGTGCACACAGTCATCGATGAAAAGCGCTTTTGGGAAATCATCCGACAGCTAAAGGAACTTGGAGCTCAGGGGATACTTGTAGTACCAATTGAGAAAATGATAAATTGAGACAAATGTCCTAGTCGGGTTGAGGGCTTTCAAACTTATTGATATGAATGTTATAAAATATCCAACTACTGAGGAACTTCCTTCTTTATTGAAGCGTCCGGTACGGGATGCGGCTGACTTGAATCAGATTGTAGCTGCTGTACTTGCCAACGTGAAGGCTCATGGTGACCTGGCTGTATTAGACTATGAGGAACAGTTCGACCATGTGCAACTTGATAGTCTAATGGTAAGTGAGGCGGAGATTGAAGAGGCGTGGGAAAATCTGCAACCAGACCTGAAGGCGTCACTTGAACTGGCACACCACAACATTGAGAAGTTCCATCGTGCTCAGCAGTTCGATGGTGTCTGCGTAGAGGTAACTCCGGGTGTAAAATGCTGGCAGAAGGCCGTCGCCATAGAACGAGTCGGCCTTTACATTCCAGGCGGCACAGCTCCTCTGTTCAGCACAGTACTTATGTTGGCCACGCCTGCCAAGATAGCAGGGTGTAAGGAAATCATCCTCTGTACGCCTCCCCAGCGGGACGGAAAGGTTCATCCAGCCGTACTGGCCGCTGCTCATATCGCTGGCGTAAGCAAAATATTCAAGGCGGGTGGAGTGCAGGCCATAGCAGCAATGGCTTACGGTACCGAGAGCATTCCCTGGGTATATAAAATTTTTGGGCCGGGTAATCAGTTCGTGACTTGTGCAAAGCAACAAGTAAGCCTCTCTGGTGTTGCCATAGACATGCCAGCTGGCCCAAGCGAAGTGGAGGTCCTGGCCGATGCAGAGAGCCGTCCCGACTTTGTAGCTGCCGATCTGCTCAGTCAGGCTGAACACGGCGTTGATAGTCAGGTCCTGCTTGTCACCACCAGTCCCGAACTCATTCCTCGCGTAGAGCAGGAAGTAGAGCAACAGCTTAGTCAATTGCCCAGACGAGAAATTGCTGAGCAGTCCCTTCAGCATAGTAAGATCATCCTGGTCCGTGATGACGAGGAAATGATGTATATCACCAACCTCTATGCCCCCGAGCACTTGATAATTGAGACGCAGAACTATATGGATCTTTCTGCTCAGGTAGTGAATGCAGGCAGTGTTTTCCTTGGCCCGCTTACTCCTGAGAGCGCAGGCGATTATGCCAGCGGAACGAACCACACTCTGCCGACTAATGGATATGCAGTGGCCTACAGTGGCGTAAATATGGATAGTTATATCCGCAAGATAACTTTCCAATACATTACAGCCGAGGGCATCCGTCAGATAGGTCCGGCCGTGCAGGAGATGGCAGCTAACGAAAGTCTTGAGGCGCATCGAAACGCTATGTCGCTGAGGGTAAAGGATGTGGAAAAGATGGAGATTCAAGACATTAAAAAGATTTAGGCGGTTCAATGGATAGTTCCGTGTGGCGTGACTCTGTCGCTCCGCTAAAACGATAAAAGAATAAAGCAACGCAATAGCAATGGATACACAATTTAACCTTCAGTCTCTGGTGAGGCCGAATATCTGGTCGCTTCAACCCTATAGCTGTGCTCGTGACGAGTTTAAAGGTCGCGATGCCCATGTTTTTCTTGATGCCAATGAGAGTCCCTATAATGCTCCTCTCAATCGATATCCCGACCCGCTTCAAGAGAAGCTGAAGGCACAGCTGGCTCCGCTGAAAGGCGTGCGACCTGGTCAGATATTCTTAGGCAATGGTTCAGATGAGGCTATTGATTTGGTCTATCGCATTTTTTGCCGGCCTGGCATAGATAATGTTGTCGCAATGGCTCCTACGTATGGCATGTATAAGGTCTCGGCTGACATCAATGATGTAGAGTATCGTCCCGTTCAGCTTGATGCCAACTACCAGTTGCATGCTGATGAGATATTGGCATCGGTTGATGATCATACCAAGGCTATCTGGCTCTGTAGTCCCAATAATCCTACGGGAAACGATATGAATCGTCAAGAGGTTTTGCACATTGTTAATTGCTTCCGAGGCATTGTCGTAGTAGATGAGGCCTATGCTGACTTTTCCGACCAAGAACCGCTCCGCCTGGCAGTTGATCGCTACCCGAATCTTCTCATCTTGAATACCTTCAGTAAGGCATGGGCCTCGGCTGGATTAAGACTCGGCATGGCCTTTGCAAGCGAAGACATCATCGCCCTGTTTAACAAAGTGAAGTATCCCTATAACGTAAACGCCCTGACTCAGGAGCGTGCCAGTCAGGCCTTGTCGGAGATGATGAAGATTGAGGGATGGTGCCGACAGATACGCAGGGAGCGCGACCATATGTTGCCGGCCTTAGCTGAACTGCGTATCACAAAGCGGGTTTACCCCACTGCTGCCAACTTCGTATTGGTCAAGGTCACTGACGCCAACGGCATATATCAGTACTTGGTTGAGCGCGGCATAATCGTACGCAACCGCAACCGTGTGCAGCTATGTGAGGGATGCTTGCGCATAACCATAGGTACTCTTCAGGAGAACAATGAACTTCTTGGTGCCTTGCGCCAATATAATAATATGTAAGAACTACATCATGAAGAAACGAATCCTATTTATTGACCGTGACGGAACCATCTTGCGTGAGCCTCAGGACGAACAGATTGACAGTTTCGAGAAATTTAGCTTTATGCCTGGAGTTATCAGCGCTCTACGTTTCATACGACAGCACACTGATTTCATCTTCGTCATGGTCAGCAATCAGGATGGACTGGGCACTGATGCCTTTCCAGAGGATACTTTTTGGTCCACTCACAACCTTATGCTTGATATACTGAAGGGAGAAGGTGTTGAGTTCGAAGCCATTCACTTAGATCGCAGTTTTCCATCCGATAACTTGCCTACTCGCAAGCCGGGCACCGCTATGTTGACTGAGTATATGAATGGAGATTACGACCTTGAAGGTAGTTTCGTAATTGGTGATCGGGAGAGTGATGCAGAGCTGGCACGCAATCTGGGGTGCCACTCGCTCATCATAACCGACGACAACGATTGGCACCGCATAGCCGAGATTGTCTTTGCCGGTGAGCGCATCGCTGAGGTTCAACGCGTGACTAACGAAACAGAAATCTCCGTAAGCCTTAATCTTGATGGTAACGGAAAGGCAGACATCCATACAGGTCTTGGATTCTTCGATCATATGTTGGAGCAGATAGCCAGGCACGGCATGATCGACCTTTTCGTGCATTGCAAGGGAGACCTTTATGTGGACGAACACCATACCATTGAGGATACCGCCCTTGCACTTGGCGAGTGTCTGGCCCATGCATTGGGGGATAAGCGTGGTATAGGTCGCTACGGATTCTGCCTTCCGATGGATGATAGTTTATGTCAGGTGACCATAGATTTGGGCGGTCGCCCCTGGCTTGTATGGGATGCCGAGTTCAAGCGAGAGCGTATTGGAGATATGCCTACCGAGATGTTCCTCCACTTTTTCAAAAGTCTGTCAGATGCAGCCCGCATGAATCTCAACATCAAGGCTGAAGGTGAGAATGAACATCACAAAATAGAGGGTATCTTCAAAGCATTGGCCCGTTGTCTGCGTATGGCTGTGCGTCGTGATGTCGAACACTACCAACTCCCCAGCAGTAAAGGCGTATTATGAACTACCCTTCCACACTGCTACAGCGCGCTGTAGGTGAAATGTCCCGTCTGCCTGGAATAGGGCAGAAGACAGCTCTCCGACTGGTACTGCATCTCTTGCGACAGGAGCGTGGCGAAGTAGAGAACCTGGCTCAAAGTCTAATAGAACTGCGTCGCGGTGTGCGATACTGCAACGTTTGTCATAACCTATGCGACAGCGAACTCTGTGAGATATGCAGTACACCCTCTCGCGACAAGTCTACCGTTTGTGTAGTGGAGAATGTGCAGGACGTGATGGCCATTGAAAATACTCAGCAATATACTGGTGTCTACCATGTCTTGGGCGGAATAATCAGTCCGATGGAAGGCATTGGACCTTCTGATCTGACTATTGAAAGCCTTGTGGAACGTGTGAGCCAAGGCGGTATCTCAGAGGTTATTCTGGCTCTCAGTCCTACAATGGAAGGTGATACGACAAACTTCTACATCTATCGCAAGTTGCAGGATTTTCCCGTCCAGATAAGTGTAATAGCACGTGGCATTGCGCAAAACGATGAACTGCAGTATACTGATGAAGTAACACTGGGCAGAGCTCTGGCGGGGCGCATCCCTTTCAAGGTGTGATTTTCCAATGACTTTTTGTGATGCAATCTAAATTATCTGAAAACAAAGAAATTACAGAGTATAAAAAATGAATAAAAAGCAATTTACAATCCTATTTATACTGGAGTACGTTGTTCTCTTCCTGTCGGCAGGTCTCCTTTATAGACTCACTCATCGCATAGGGCCTGTCATCGACGTGGCTGCCCTGGGCAGTCAGTTTCCCTATATCTACGGTCTTGTGTGTGCCGTAAGCACAGTCTTAGGTGTCTATTTAGCCCTGAGCCGACGCAGTTGGAATCCTGTCCTTCGGCTCAGTGTGCTGTCCTCACCGGCCATACTTGTGCTGATGGACTGGCTCTTGTTCCAGGACTCAAACATGATTTACTGTCTGCCTCTGTTGGCTGTGGCGTCTTTTATGCTGCTGAAGAATGTGTACGACAACTGAGCCCCTGTCTTTGGCCGACCTGAGTGTCATCATCGTCAGCTATAACGTGAAGTACCATTTGGAGCAATGCCTGCATTCCGTCCAGGCTGCTTCCGAGGGACTGAACGTTGAGGTTTGGGTTGTTGACAATGCCTCTACAGATGGCAGTTTTCGTTATTTGCACGAACGTTTTCCCCAAGTCCACTTCATTCAGAATGAAGAGAATGTGGGTTTTTCCCGTGCCAACAACCAGGCTATAGAAAAGTCTGCAGGGCGATACATTCTACTGCTAAATCCTGATACACTTGTGGCTGAGGAGACGCTTCTTGCATCGGTTCGTTTTCTGGATGCCCATCCCCAAGCTGGAGGATGCGGTGTTCGGATGCTCAATCCTGATGGTTCCTTCGCCCCCGAGAGCCGACGTGGCCTGCCGACGCCCTTCACAAGTTTTTGTAAAATGAGCGGGCTCGGTAGCCTCTTTCCTCGTAGCCGTACTTTTGGGCGATACTATATGCGCTACCTTGACGTTGACCAGCCTAACCCTATTGAGGTGATAAGTGGGGCCTATTTTATGGTTCGCCGTTCAGCTCTCGATGCGGTTGGTCATCTCGACGAGGACTTTTTCATGTATGGCGAGGACATCGACCTTAGCTACAGACTCCTGAGGGGAGGGTGGCAGAACTGGTATCTTCCACAGCCCATACTGCACTATAAGGGGGAGAGCACTGTCAAGAGTAGCTTTCGCTATGTGCATGTCTTCTACAACGCTATGCTTATTTTCTTCAACAAGCACTACCGTCGTCGCTACCGTCTGCTTGGCCTTCTCATTCGGCTTGCTGTTTACGTCCGCGCATTCCTTGACGTCTGCCTTCGTGTCTGGTATCAGCTTCGTGTCGCGCTTCACTGCCCTCCGCGGGAGCGCCCTGTTGAGTACATGCAGTACGATATAGACGAAACCTCAGTCTCACATATTTTATCTGCCCTTCAGGCACAGCCCCATGGTCGGCGTCGCGTACTGGAACTATGTTCGCCTAAGGCTGGGGTGCGTATCCGTCCGGGTGAAGTTGTCTGCCTATGTTAAGAAACGAACGTGTTCGGCTTCGGGCTGCAGAACCCGAGGACCTCGATTTGATGTATCTTATTGAAAACGACCCGTCTTTGTGGGCGTTTGGTTCAACTACGGTACCTTATTCCCGCTATAGCCTGAAGCAATTTATCGACCAGTCACAGAATGATATCTTCTTGGACGGTCAGCTGCGTTTGGTTATTGAGGCTTCGAATGCTGACGCTCTGGGGTTCATTGACTTGCAGGGGCTGGAGCCGCGCCATCGAAGGGCCGAGGTGGGCATCGTCCTGCTGCCCGGCTATCAGGGCTGCGGCTATGCCACCGACAGCTTGCGCCTACTTTGTCAGTATGCCCGGCAGCATTTGGGGCTGCGGCAGCTTACTGCCATCGTCGCCGTAAAAAACGAACCTGCCCGCCGTTTGTTCCAGCGAGCAGGCTTTACCTGTCTGTCCACTTTGCCTCAGTGGCTTAGTTGTGGCGATGGTTTTGAGGATGCGCTTCTGTGGCAGAAATTGTTTTAAGGCATTTCCTGCTTCCTGTTCCTACGCATTTACAAACTGGTCGAGAAAGCGTACGTCGTTTTCCGAGAACATGCGCAGGTCTTTCACTTGGTATTTCAGGTTGGCAATGCGCTCAATGCCCATGCCGAAGGCGTAGCCCGTATAAATGTCGGGGTCTATGCCGTTGGCCTTCAGCACAGCGGGATCTACCATGCCGCAACCCAGTATCTCCAGCCATCCCTCGCCTTTGCACAGGCTGCATCCCTTGCCCTTGCATATCGTGCAGCTGACGTCCATCTCGGCACTGGGCTCGGTAAAGGGGAAGTAGCTGGGGCGCAGTCGAATCTTGGTGTCGGGGCCAAACATCTCCTGGGCAAAGAGCAGCAGCACTTGTTTCAGGTCGGTGAAACTGACGTTCTTGTCCACGTAGAGACCTTCCACTTGGTGGAAGAAGCAATGGGCACGGGCTGAGATGGCCTCGTTGCGATAGACGCGGCCGGGGCAGATAACGCGGATGGGGGGCTGTGTGCGCTCCATTACGCGGGCCTGTACGCTACTGGTGTGGCTGCGCAGGATGATATCGGGGTGCGCTTCCACAAAGAAAGTGTCTTGCATATCGCGGGCGGGGTGGTCGTCGGCAAAGTTCATTGAACTATATACGTGCCAGTCATCCTCCACCTCGGGACCTTCGGCCAGAGTGAAGCCCAGCCGGCTGAAGATGTCCACGATTTCGTTCTTCACGATTGTCAGCGGATGGCGCGTGCCCAACGGAGTGGGGTAGGGCGTGCGGGTCAGGTCAACAGCCTCACCTGCGCTTTCCTGCTGTGCTGCGCCCTGCTTCAGCTCGTTGATCCGCTCCATTGCGGTTTGCTTCAACTCGTTGATTTTCATGCCTACTTCCTTCTTCAATTCAGCGGGTACGCTGCGGAAGTCATTCATCAGGGCAGTGATCTCTCCCTTCTTGCTAAGATATTTGATGCGGAGCGCTTCGGCTTCCTCTGCATTTTTTGCTTGCAGATTAGCTATTTCTGCCTTTATCTGCTGAATTTTTTCTATCAAACTTGCCATGTTTAATTGATATTTATCAGTAAAACTCTGCAAAGGTAATCATTTCTTGCGGAAAAAACATGGAGATATGAGAAGAAAAGTGTACTTTTGCATGATTTTTGGAAAAAACAGTGTCGTGGTATGCGTTGTTTGGTCTCTATATTGTTCATCTTGTCGCTGCTGGCGGGTCTGTCTTCCTGCCGCCGGACGGTAGCTCCTGCCCCTCTTGACGTGCCGGTGGAGGCAGAGGATTCCCTTGCGGCCGACACCATGCCTGCCGAGTCGCCCGAACTGCGCGAGATGGAGGCTTCGATGAACTTGGACCGCGACTTCGACGACTTCATGTATGCCTTCGTGCGCAGCCCCCGTCTTCAGCGCGAGCGTGTCCACTACCCTCTGCCTGTGGTTTCGGCCGATACGCTGCAGGACTCGCTGGTCCGCTATCTGGACTGTGCCGGCGAGTTCGGTTTCATGATGGGCGAGTTCTACACCCTTCTCTTCAGCCACCCCTCGCAGATGGAGGATGCCAAGAGTGCCGACGAGGAAACCGTCAGCGTGGAGCGTATCAATCTCCACGAGATGCAGATACGTTCGTTCAATTTTGAGCGCCGGCATGGCAAGTGGATGCTTGTCGGACTCGAGGACAGGGGAGTCGGACAGTCCGATTGCGGTGAGTTCCTGGACTTCTATGCCAGCTTCAGTACCGACAGCCTCTTCCAGAGCCGCCATCTGGCCCGCCGCCTGCGTTTCAGCATGCTCGACCCCGAGGATGACAATATCTACATTGAGGGCACCATCACCTCCCAGCAGTGGTTATCGTTCTGCCCCGATGTGCCTTCGGGAATAATCTCCAATGTCCGCTACGGTCAGACCTTCCTGCCGCATCACATGGTGTTGCAGAAGTGCGGTTTCGCCAATGGCCTGCAGGAGACCTTTACCTTCGACAAGAAGGGAGGGCGATGGCTGCTGACCTCTTATGAAAACTGAAATAGTCTAAAAGAACATCAATTATGAATATATATACCAACTGTTCCCTCCTCCATTACAATACGTTCGGCATCCAGGTCAGGGCCGACATGCTGGTGGAGTATGAAAGCGTAGGAGAACTGAAGCAGGCTTTGGCCCTCTATCATGAGCGAATGGGAGAGAAACCCCTGCTCCATATCGGCGGCGGCAGCAACCTGCTGTTCCTCTGCGACTTCAAAGGTATGGTGCTGCATTCCCTTGTCGAGGGCTACAAGGTTGTCGGCGAGGAAGGCGACGATGTGCTGGTCCGCGTCGGTGCTGGGATGACGTTCGACGACTTCGTGTCCGAATCCCTGTGGCGCGGGTGGTACGGGCTCGAGAACCTGTCCGGCATTCCGGGTCAGGTGGGCGCTTCGGCCGTACAGAACGTGGGGGCTTACGGAACCGAGGTGGGCTCTCTCATCGAGAAGGTCGAGGGCGTCTCGCTGAGCGACGGCTCCCAGCACAGCTGGAAGGGGGCGGAGTGCGGCTATGCATACCGTCAGAGCATCTTCAAGCAGGAGCTCGCCGGGCAGTATGCCATAACCTATGTCACCTATCGGCTGCATCGCACCTTCCGTCCTCAGCTCGAATACGGCGGTGTGCGCCAGGCTATGGCCGAGGCAGGGTTCAGCGAGGACACGCTGACCGCCATGAAACTGCGGCAGGTCATCCTCTTCATCCGCCGGCAGAAACTGCCCGACCCGGCAGTACAGGGCAATGCAGGCAGCTTCTTCATGAACCCCGTCGTGTCGAAGCGCGAGTTCGACAGCCTGTGCAGGCGCTTCCCCGGCATCCCCGGATACCGGCAGGGCGAGGATGCCTTCAAGGTGCCGGCGGCGTGGCTCATAGAGCAGTGCGGATGGAAGGGACGGAGGTGGAACGATTCACCCGCTGCCGTACACGACCGTCAGCCCCTCGTACTGGTGAACAAGGGCGGCGCAAGGGGAACCGAAATACTTCATCTGTGCGAGGATATCCAAACCGACGTCAAGAAGAAGTTCGGCATCGAACTCCGCCACGAAGTGAACATCGTAGCGCCCGAAGGAGACCTTGATGACATAGACGATGACTAACCCGGAGATGCAGCCACTCCCTCTCAAACCATCCCTCATGCGCATCACACTCTTAGGCACAGGAACCAGCTGCGGGGTACCGCAGATAGGGTGTCACTGCGCCGTATGCACAAGTCAGGACCCGCGCGACAGGCGCCTGCGCTGCTCGGCGTTGGTGGAGGAGGGTGATACGGCCATCCTGCTGGACTGCAGCCCCGACTTTCGCGAACAGATGCTTCGACTGGGGCGCGACCGCGGACTGGATGCCGTGCTGGTGACCCACGAGCACTACGATCACGTTGGTGGCATTGACGATCTGAGGCCCTTCAGCTACCTCCACGACCTGCCCCTCTACGGAGACGACTATGCCATCACCCATCTGCGACAGCGGCTCCCCTATTGCCTGGTCGAGAACCGCTATCCGGGTGTCCCACAGATCACGACCCATATCGTCCGTCCCAGCCAGTCGTGGACGGTGGGCAGCGTCCGGGTGACGGCCCTGCCCGTCCTGCATGGCAGACTCCCCATCCTGGGCTATCGGCTGGGCGATGTGGGCTACGTGACGGATATGACCGAGATGCCGCCCGAGGGCAGGGAGCTGCTTCGAGGCATCAAACTGTTAATCGTCAATGCCCTGCGCCACGAGCCGCATCCCACGCATCAGACCGTCCGCCAGGCCATCGCCTTCTCGCGGAGCCTGGCACCCGATATACCCACCTATCTCATCCACATGAGCCACCATCTGGGTCTTCATGCCGCCGAGGACGCCCTTCTGCCCCCGGGGATCCACCTGGCCTATGACGGCCTGGTACTGGAAGCCCCCTGCAAGGAGGAAAATCAGGTTCACTTATAGCTACGGCCGAACACAATTATGAATTGTGAATTGAACTAAATGCAAAAATGCAAAAATCGGAGCAGCAGCGGAGAGTAATGCTTGCATGAACCATCCCGAACCGAGAGAGCAGCGAGCGGAGAGTCATGCTGCATGAACTATCCCGAGTCACGTTCGAGGAAGACAATAAGGCAGTCGCACCGATTTTAGGCCGTAGGTCAAAACGCAAATTCTCTGACGATGACAGATGACAGATGACAGTTTCAAATAAGGACCCCTCCCCCCTAAGAGATAGGATAAGATTTATAGAATAATTAATTATATATAATAATATATATTAAATACTATATAAATAGATAAATATATTTATTCAATAAGTAAGGGTAGGGGAGCGCAGGGGGGCTTAAAATAAAACTGTCATCTGTCATCTGTCATCCTCCCACATTTCAATAAGGAATCGCCGGGGGGGACGGGACTACAAATCCGCCTACCTTTCTAGGAGACGAGGGAACGGGGGGCGACTATTGAAGGTATTAAGGGCCGCAAGTGCTAAGATTAATGGTAGCAGCGGCTAAGATTAATGGTAGCAACTGCAAGTATTAATAGCTGCAAAAGCCATGAATTTTACATATTTTCGGAGTAATCGGAGTAATCAGGACAA
>JAILKU010000012.1 GCA_024693505.1 Bacteroidaceae bacterium
CCGTCAATCTTAGCAAACTGCTGCTGGTCAGTGCCGTTGGCAGCGTTCTTTGTGTAAGCATCGGTAGGAATGCTGAACTCGAAGGTCAGACCGAAGCTCTTCAGCTCGGCAACGGAATACTTGGCATGAGTATTATCATCGCAACCAGCAACCAGCTTAATCAGGTCGTAAGTCTCGTTATAGGCAATCTGCTTCTTGATGAATGTGGCATCGTCAACATTAGTGCCATAAACAGCCTGATAACCAGCATAGTGGCCATAGATGGTAGCATCATCCTCGTGATAGGTAGCCCAGTCGGTAACAACCTTACCACCAGCTGTCTTCTCGCCGAGGTTTTCAGCTGCAATGTGTACCTTGAAGTCGCTCTCGTCAATCAGAGAGAACTCAGAGTAGATGTCAGCAGAGCCGTCAGCACGGGGAACCATCAGAGAAACGAGGGTGGCAGGATTGCCTTCGCCAGCAAAGTGCAGGCTGCCGGTAACAGTCTTCTGCATCTTCACAGCCATGATGCCATTCTCAATCTGTACGCTTGCGGGCTTGATGGGGTTGTTCACCTTCAGACCGGCATCATCAGCGAGACTACGGGTCTCGGTCTTTGCAGTCTTACCATAGAACTTAATCTCATCCTTCTTGATATCGTTCTCCTTCACCGTCATGGGGCTCAGGCGATAATAAGCGGTGGTCAAACCGTTGTCAACGTTCTTCTCGGGCAGAGGCTTCTTACTACCGTCAACAGCAACAACCAAGCTACGCTTGTAGTTTGCACCCTGATTCTCAACAGCCTTGTCGAATGCATAGGGCTGATACTTGAGAGCCTTGAACTGCAGAGCCTCGATACCATTGATGTACAGGTCGGGAATCAGCGTGATGCTGCTCAGAGTGGTCTCGCTGGTGGTAGCACCAGTAGCCTTAGCAATAGCATCCTTCAGCTTGGAGATAGCGCTGGCCTTCTCGGCAGCTTCCTCACCAGCCTTCAACTTAGCACCAGCCTCAGCCTCGGCACCAAACAGATACTCATAAAGGATAGTAGCCAGCTCGTCAATCTGAGCCTGCAGAGAACCGTCGGCAGCAGCCTCGCCACCTTCGCCAGCACCTGCACCGGCTGTACCTACCAACTGCTCAACATAAGCCTTCAGAGTAGCTTCGAGTTCAGCCTTGGCAACGTTAACCTTATCCTGGATAGTCTTGTCGATATCCTTATAGGCAGCCTCAACCACATCCAGACGAGTGTTAATGCCAGAGAGATCCTGGTTGTACTTGCCAGCCTCAATGTCCTTAATCAGGGCGCCAACAGCAGCGTCGGCAGCAGCCTTAGCAGCGGCATCGGCAGCAGCAGCAATAGCAGCAGTTGTGGGAATACCACCCTTCAAAGCATCAATCTGACCCTTCAGGTCATCATAGTTTGCACCTACGGTAGCAGCCAAAGCATTAACGGCATTGTCAATGTCAGTCTGGCTTACAGCAGAAGCGGTCAGAGCGTCAACAACACCCTGCAAAGTGGTCAGCTGACCCTTCAGGTCGTTAACAGTCTTCTTAACCTTGTCAAGGTCAGAGGTAGTAGCAGCGTTCTTAATCTGATCCTCCAGACCCTTAACGGCATCCTGCAGAGCCTTGATGTCGCCATTCTGCAGAGCGGTGATGGCATCTCCGAGAGACTTGATGGAAGCCTTGTTAGAAGAAATATCGCCAGTCATAGTAGCGATGCGGGCGGTAGCCTGACCGAACAGGTCGTCAATCTTAGCAGTGATGTCGTTATCGGCAGCAATCAGACTAGCAACAGCAGCCTGCAAGTCCTTAACGTCACCCTTCACAGCATCGAGACCGTTCTGAAGAACCTCGATTTGCTTCTGATTGTTGGCAATCAGCTTATTCAGAGCGTCAACCTGATCGTTCAGCTTGGTACCCAGAGCATCGATGGCATCCTGAGCCTTCTGGTTGGCAGCCTTCATGTCGGCCAGCTGAGTAGCTTGAGCCTCAATCTTAGCCTTGTTCTCGGCAGCCTGAGCCTGAGCGGCGCTAACCTGAGAACCGAACACGTTAATCTGGCTGGTCAGAGTCTCCTGAACACTCTTCAGGTTCTCGGCGATGGTAGCCAGCTGAGTAGCGTTCTGGGCAGTCTGAAGCTTAGCCTCGTCGGCAGTACCCTGAGCCTTCTCGGCAGCAGCCTGAGCGGCCTTGGCAGCATCCAGAGCCTGGCTGGCCAGGGTGTAAGCCTCATTGGCGCGTGCAGTAGCGGTGTTGATGCCCAGCTGCAGCTCCTTGTCGGCCTGAAGCAGGCTGGCAATAGACTTTCCCTGCTCGGCGATGGTGGCGTTGGCAGCAGCAATTGCGCCGTTCAAACTGTTCTGAGCATCAGCTACCAGAGAGGTAGCAGCTGCAACAGCAGCGCGCTGAGCCTCGGCAGCCTGAATGTCTGCATAACTCTTAGCTGCGTTCAGGGCAGCGTCAGCCTTGGAAGCAGCATCGCTGGCAGCAGCGTTCTTAGCGTCTGCTACAGCATTGTTGATGGATACCTGCAGGGCAGCATCGGCAGCCTTGTAAGCACTTTCCAGGCTTGACAACTGCTGCTGCAGGGCTGTGGCCTCAATCTCCAGATTGTGAACCTTGTCAGCAACCAGAGAATTCAGGTCGGTCGATTGGGTCCTAATCTCGTTGCGCAACTCGGCGATGTCGTCGTCGTAGTCTTTACAAGAATTAAAACCGCCTATGGCAGTCACTACCAGTGATGCCAACAGGATTGAGCGAAATTGATTCTTTCTCATTTGACAAAAAATTAAATTAAACATAAATTTTAATAATTGTTTTTAGTTCTTTCTCGTTTTTTTGTTCGTTTTGTTGTTTTCTTAGTCTCTTTTCCTTTCTGATTCTTACTTTGTTTGTTTTATAGTTTTTTTGTTGTTGAATTGTCTATACATTATTAAATATAGCCCCGCTGGGCACGATTTGACACATTTTTCCTGCCTTTTCTGGCTCTCTCGCACAGAGGTGGATATAAAAACTCCGCAAATGTACACAGTTTTTTTGGAATCCACCAAATTTTTCAAGAAAAAAATATAAATAAAGGCTTATTTTTTCACTTTTTTTGGTTTTTTTGCTTTTTTTCATGTGAAAAGTGAGGAAAAATACGGTTTTTCGGACAGTTTATCACATTCAAAAGTTAATGTATTCAATTGTTTGCCGCTTTTAAGGGAATTTCTGTTAATTTTCGTGTATAGAATTTGTGTATTTGAATGAATCGTCGTACCTTCGCACAGGATTTAGGAATAAGTTGCAACGAACCCGATTTTCGAACAATTAATATAAAAGGACAATGAAAAAAATTACTATTGCCATTGACGGCCATTCTTCATGCGGCAAAAGCACGATGGCCAAGGATTTGGCCCGTGAACTCAACTACATCTACATTGATACTGGTGCTATGTATCGCGCAGTCACGCTCTACGCATTGGAAAAAGGCCTTATTTCAGAGCAAGGCATTGATGAGGCCAGTTTACAACGCGAAATGGAACATGTTATGATAACATTTGTAATGAATCCGGAAACTGGAAGGCCAGACACCTACCTTAACGGCAAATACGTAGAGGACAAAATTCGATCTATGGAGGTATCAAAGCATGTAAGCCAGGTGGCCGCCCTTGGTTTTGTACGCGAAGCGATGGTTGACCTGCAGCGATTGATGGGTGAGGCAAAGGGGGTCATCATGGACGGACGCGACATCGGTACGGTGGTCTTCCCCGATGCGGAACTGAAAGTGTTCGTGACTGCCAGCGCCGAGATACGTGCCCAGCGCCGCTATGATGAGCTAAAAGCGAAAGGCGAAGCGTGTGACTACGACGAGATACTGCAAAACGTACTGGAACGCGACAGACTGGACTCTACGCGCGAGATTTCGCCTCTAAGAAAGGCCGACGATGCAATAGTACTGGACAACAGCCATATGACGATTGAAGAACAGAAAGAATGGCTGTTAGAAAGGGTAAAGGAAGTTTTGATATCCTGAATGATTTGAGATTACTTAAGTTTCGCTTGTTGTTCATAAGATGCTCATGGGATTGCCATATTGTTGTCATGCTCCAGGAATATGAGAGCGATATGAAAAGAATCTAAGTTGAATTAGAGACCAATTAGAGTTCAATTAGAGACCAATTAGAGTTGAATTAGAGTCCAATTAGAGTTCAATTAGAGACCAATTAGAGTTCAATTAGAGTTCAATTAGAGATCAATTAGAGATCAATTAGAGATGAACATAAGTGTAGCATGAGTAAAATATGAATTAATTATTGTTATATAGACATTATAATACCACGATTTATGGCCATCGAAATTGATTCTGGAAGCGGGTTTTGCTTCGGTGTGACGCGCGCTATCAGCAAGGCTGAGGAAACGTTGCAGGAGGACGGGCAACTGTTCTGCCTGGGTGACATTGTACACAACGGGAAGGAGTGTGACCGTCTGCAGCGTATGGGACTGAAGACCATCAACCACGAACAGTTCCTGCAGGTAAGGAACGCCAAGGTGCTGCTACGCGCCCACGGCGAGCCACCCAGCACATACCGCCAAGCCGAGGATAACGGAGTGGAGATTATAGACGCCACCTGTCCTGTGGTACTTCACTTACAGGAACGCATCAAAAAGGAATACATGGCTGACACTCAGCACAAGAAGCAAATCGTCATCTTCGGGAAGAACGGACATGCCGAAGTGCTGGGCCTCGTGGGACAGACGGACGGGAACGCCATCGTCATCGAATCGCCTGCCGAGGTGGAACACCTGGACTTCGGCCGCGACATAAGCCTCTATTCGCAGACAACAAAGTCGTTGGATGCCTTCCGCCAGATAGTGGAATACATCCAGGGACATATCAGTCCGCAGGCCACGTTCACCTACTACGACACGATATGCCGCCAGGTAGCCAACCGCATGCCGCACATACGGGAGTTTGCATCGCGCCACGACGTGGTGATCTTCGTCTGCGGCCGCAAGAGCAGTAATGGCAGGGTACTATATAATGAATGTAGGAACGTGAATGCACGTTCCTACATGGTTGACTCGGCCGATGAGATAAGGCCGGAATGGCTGACGGAGAGTCAGTCAATAGGTATCTGCGGCGCCACGAGCACCCCGAAGTGGCTAATGGAGGAGTGCAAAGTACGCATCGAGCAGTTGCTTGGCTGCAACGAATGAGGTCTTCTGTCCCGCCAGCACAGACCGCTCAGCAGCCTGTAGCATATCGGAGATGGTGGGGTTGTGGAAGAAGCTGTTGCGCAACTGTTCGTTGATGCTCTCGTACATCCAGTACTTGGCCTGTTCGTTACGGCGGTACTCGAAGTATCCGTTCTCCTTCACAAAGTCGAAGTACTTATAAACCATATCCCACACTTCCTTGATGCCATAACCGTAGAAGCCGCTATAGGTAAGTACTTGGGGGAGCCATCCGCTCTCGGGCATGGGGAAGAGGTGCAGGGCGTTGCGGAACTGCGTGGCCGCCAGCTGGCACTTATCGACGTTATTGCCGTCGCACTTGTTGATGATAATGCCGTCGGCCATCTCCATGATACCGCGCTTGATGCCCTGTAGTTCGTCACCCGTCCCGGCCAGTTGGATGAGCAGGAAGAAGTCCACCATACTATGGCATGCGGTCTCGCTCTGCCCCACCCCGACAGTTTCCACGAATATCTTGTCGAAACCGGCTGCCTCGCAGAGAATGATAGTCTCTCGCGTCTTGCGTGCCACGCCACCCAGGCTGCCTGCCGATGGACTGGGACGTATGAAGGAATCGGGATGGACGGAGAGTTTCTCCATGCGCGTCTTGTCACCCAGGATGCTTCCCTTCGTACGTTCGCTACTTGGGTCGATAGCCAAAACTGCCAAACGACCACCGTACTCGCGGAGCACATGGATTCCGAACTCGTCTATGCTAGTGCTCTTACCGGCTCCCGGCACACCGCTAATGCCGATGCGTACACTCTTTCCGGAATAGGGCAGACACTTCTCGATGACCTCCTGCGCCATCAACTGATGAGCGGGATTGGTGCTCTCGACTAGCGTTACAGCCTGTCCGAGTACGGTGACGTCACCACGAAGTATACCCTCGACGTAGTCATCGGCTGTGAACTGACGGCGAGCATAACGCCCGCGATTCAGATAGGGATTTACGATAGATACGGGACCCACACCGCTGTTCACGGTCAGCCCTGCATATTCGGGATTGTTCTCAGGATGTTCCATGTCTTACTTACAAAGGGATTTAAACTGGTTAGCCCCAGGGGCTGCCGAAGGATTATACCTTTGGCAGCTTCCAGGGTGCACGATATTCCTTGCACAGGTATGCATCGGCCTTCTTGTCGTGGAAAGTCTTGCCATCCCACGTCAGTTTCTTACCCGTGCGATAGGCGATATTGCCCAGATGAGCGAACTTAGCGATATGGGCACCTATCTGTATGCTGGCGTTACATTTCTCAGGAGTACGAGCCTTGAGGCACTCCAAGAAGTTCTTCACGTGCAGGTTGAGTCCACCGCCTCCATACGACTTCTGAAGGGGCACAGCTTCCATGCGCTTGTTGCCGTTCACGTTCTCGGGAATAACCTCCCAGCCTCCACGATCGATAACCAGTGTGCCATTCTCGCCAACAAAGCCCAGACCGTGGGAACGACCGTATGCTCCGTCGTTGATGCCTATTGAGTGGTCCCACATCACCGTAAAGTCATTGAAAGTATAGATGGTCTGCAACAGGTCGGGCGTCTCGCAGGCATCATCGGGATAACCGAACTTACCACCCGAGGCCATTATGCTTTCAGGTGCCGTCACGTTCATGCCATAGAGCGCATAGTCGAGCAGATGAACGCCCCAGTCGGTCATCAGGCCACCGGCATAGTCCCAGAACCAGCGGAAAGTAAAGTGGAAACGGTTGCGATTGAAGGGACGCTTGGGAGCCGGGCCGAGCCACATGTCGTAATCTACACCTTCGGGAACAGCCTCATCGGGTTTGACGGGGATAGAAGGACACCAACCCTGATAGGAGAAGACGCGCACGGTGCGTATCTTACCCAGCTTGCCGCTGTGCACAAAGTTCATAGCATCCTGCCAGTGGGGGTCGCTACGCTGCCACTGACCTACCTGCACCACGCGCTGATACTTCTCGGCGGCACGCACCATGACGTTGCACTCCTCGATGCTGTTGCCCAGAGGCTTCTCGCAATATACATCCTTACCGGCCTCGCAGGCTGCGACCAACTGGAGGCAATGCCAATGGTCGGGGGTTCCGACAATGACCACATCGATGTCCTTGTTGTCGATGAGCCTACGCCAGTCCTTGTAGAGGTTGGGCACTTTCTTGCCCTGAATCTTTTCGGTGTCTGCAGCCCTGCGGTCCAGTACGCTCTGGTCGATATCGCAAAGGGCGATACAATCAAACTCGGGGTTGCTGAGGAACGCCTGTAGGTCGCTGAATCCCATACCATTACAGCCTATCAGGCCGACATGGATTTTGTCATTGGCACCTACCGGCCTTGCTGCGGCTCGGATCATGAGGGGACTCAGGGTTAGGCCGGCACTGAGCGCGGCACTCTTCTCGATAAAATCTCTTCGTGTCATAAGTTTTCTATTTATATGGTTAAAAAAAGTCTCAGTCTCCTATTACTCCTCCACCTCAATGTTAATTATTTCCTTAGCATGCTCAGGATCGTCTGAAATAAGGAGAACGCGAGGACGGTTCTTACCTGATTTGAGATATTGCGCCAAAGCCGTGATTTTCAGTTTTGAAGACTTACCTGGCTGCAATGTCCGATTACTCAACGAAACAGAAATGGCTTTATTGAACACCTGAACCTGCCGTATGTGGAGTGGGCTCAGTCCTTCATTGCGAAGAGTGACCACAACTGTTTTTTTCTGTTTCGGTCCAAGGGAACCCATATCTACGTTATGTTCAGAAACAACCAGTTTCGGTGCTTTCTCTTTTTGATCATCTCCCATTTGAGAGAAATCAGGCAATAAGACCGCAGAGATTAATATTTCATTAGCTTCCCCAATTTTGTCACCCATGTATCGAGCCAAATAAATACTCGTCTGATTTAACCCCAGCATAGGCAACTCCTCACTATTCAGCGTCAGACGAATGATACCTTCTTGTCCGGCGGGAATGGATTCAGGAATATTCTCTGCCGTTAAATAAGGAGGTAAATGCATAAGTTCAGGATGATATACTGTTCGCTCAGTGTTCACTAAACGCAGCTCAGCCACAGGATGATCTCCTTTATTGACATCATCAAACTCCAAATAGTTAGTCTCCATGCGAACATTTCCCAAGTCGATAGGATATTCACCGCTAAAATCATGCACTTCAGTAACCACACACCCTTGAAGAGCCAAATATACTGGTTTGTCTGAAGCATTAGTCAAGATTTCCACATCCTTATAAAAAGTACCCAAGATACCTGCGTCAAAAATAACACGTATCTGGGCACGCTCGCCAGCAGCAATTGGTTCTTGGGGATAATCAACAGCCAGACACCCACACGAAGGATGAACTTCGCGAAGAATCAAAGGCTGATTTCCCTTGTTAATAAAGCCAAACGTAACAATCTTGGGACGCTGGAACATGATTTCGCCCACCTTAATTATGTCTGCATCGGGCACAAAACGTGGCTGAGACCACGTTGCCAATGAAATCACAAGGCACAAAAAGACGAGAATCAATTGTTTCATGCTTTACTTTAAATAACTTAAACTTTCTTCAACGTGCGGAGCGAGGCTTCTACTGTGCGAATTAATTCCCGTTTATCCGTTGAAGGAGAATAGACAAAACCTTCAGCTACAATTACTTCGGATGCGACACTATCAATACTTACAAGCGATACGAAGGGCCCTCCAAGTGCCCCATTGCGCATTTCCCACAATCCATGTACCTCTTGAACCTGCTTTCCAGCAAGTTTGCGTATGGTTGATGAAATAATAGGATTTCCGTCTATGCGTGTAGTCTGCATCCATTGATCCTGTTCACTACCCGGGATGTTTTCTTTCATCACCGAGTCGCGTTTGTGTACAAACCACTCTGGCGTCCTTACCTCACAACCATTCCAAGGATAGCCATAAACCACGACATTGACATCCTTTTCGTTCAAATTACTTCCTGCCCACAGAAAGCGCGTCCCCTTTTTTGTGGCACGGATCGACTCAGGAGCGCATATTGTGTATCCCATTACCGATTCCAGATCTCGTGCAGCCAGTTGACTTTTGTTTTTTCGCAACTGAATTGCCCTCATATCCAACTGTGCATCACCTATTATCTGACGGATCTGTAAGGCACGTTCTGAGAGGAAAGACCTCAAATCCTCCAAAGAGGAGGCAGAAACTGTAACCTCGACCTGCGGACGGGCAACAACATCGTACGACACCCCCATCAGGGGTTTCTTCTGCTTGGCATCCAGATGAACAAAAAGCTTGCTGTGCATAGTCGTATATTTCTGCGTATAGTACTTTGAGAAAATCCGTGTAACACGAAAGTAATCCTCATGCTGCATCAGACCTGGGACGTCACCCTGAGTAATAGCCCTCAAGGTATCGGCCAAATCACTCTGCCAAACAGCCTTATCCACCACAAGGAGAAGTTCACTGGGCAACCCTTTGGACGCCACAAGGCGACGAAGTTTTTCCTCTGAAGAACCGCTACACCCCATCATTAACAGGATAGCTGTTCCAAATATCACCTGACGTCCCAACCTTTTCATAGATCTAGCGAAATACGTTGCGCCTGAACGGCTGATTTCAAGAAGAAACTTGCATTTTCATTAAACGAAACAGGATGTTCGGTTGTATAGTAGCAGACCGAAGCATTACGGGTAATGCGAGCATCCATCTCTGGATGGCGATTCAGATAGTCTTTTAAACTATGAGCCACGTAGTCACCCTGAGGAATCACCGTTACATGACTGGGCATAAATTGTTGTATTTTATCCAGCAGCAGAGGATAATGTGTACAACCCAAAATCACACTGTCTATTTTAGGGTCACGATACATCAAATTCTCTATATGCTTTTGGACAAAATAATCTGCCCCTGGCCCGTCTGCTTCGTGATTCTCGACCAAAGGCACCCACATAGGACACGCCTCACCAGTTACTTGAATGTCTGGATATAGTTTTGCAATTTCCATCCTGTAAGTATGACTGCGTATGGTACCCGGAGTTGCCATTATGCCAACGTGGCGTGTCTTGGTAATATGCCCCACACACTCAGCCGTAGGACGAATTACGCCCAATACACGACGATTAGCATCCAGCTGGGGCAGGTCTTTCTGCTGAATGGTTCGCAAAGCCTTAGCCGAGGCAGTATTACATCCAAGGATAACCAAATGACAACCCATTTGAAAGAGCTGACGCACCGCTTGGATGGTAAACTCATAAACCACGTCAAAGGACCGGATACCATAAGGTGCCCGGGCATTATCGCCCAGATACAAGTAGTCATACTGCGGCATCAGCTCACGTATCTGCCGCAAGATGGTAAGTCCGCCATAACCGGAGTCGAAAACACCGATTGGACCTGGCGCCGTAGGAAGTTTCTTATTATCCGGCATTTTGTTGAGGTTGAGGTTGTTCTGCAGGAGCAGGATCAGCCGCTGGCGCAGGAGCTTGGGGCTGAGTAGCAGGTGCCTCAATGAGACCTAACTTAATACGCACTAAATCAGATACATCGACCCCCGCCACCGGGTTTATATAGGGACAGGCGTTATCGTCAATGTTCAGAATAAAACCATACCCATAGGCTACTCCTACTTCCAGGATAGCACGGTTCAGTTTTTTTTGCACTTCGCCCATTGCTTCCTTTTCGGCTTGAGCCAAGAGTTCCTGAGCTTTCACGCGGAAGTCCACCCCACCGTTCATAAGAGTCTGCAACTCGGCCTGACGCTTCTGCATAATACTTTGGGGAAAGTCCTTTTGTCCCTGCATAAACTCTACGAACTTTTTTTGGAATTCTTCCTCGCCCCTTACAGCCTCAGCATCGTATTTGGCTCGTAGCGTAGCTATCTGCTGCTGTGCCTGAGCATATTCGGGCATTTCCTTCATGACAGTTTGGTAACTGAGATACCCGAATTGTGCCTGGGCAAACACAGTCAGGGGAAGCAGACTGATTAGTAAGAAGAAAAAGCGTTTCATTTTCACTCCTCCTACAATTTTACTGAACTCCTACTTCCTTCTTAATCTGGTCTGTAATGTCGGTACTGAGTTGAGTATTGATGAAAGGTATGGCACCCGTACTGGTATCAACGACATAGACATAGCCACCAGCTTCGCCCACTTTCTTCACAGCAGCCAGCACCTTTTCCTGAATAGCACCCAGTTTCTCTTGCTGAGCCTTGGCCAGAGCCTGCTGATTGTCCTGGTAGGACTGCTGCATACGCTGATACAGGTCGTTCAGTTCCTGCTCACGGCGCTGCTTTACGTTCTCCAGTAAATTAGCTTGTTCCTTTTGGTACTCATCACTTTTCTTCTGCAATTCGTCCTGCATCAGCTTCAAATCATCATCAAATTGTTTGGCCATAGTCTGGATTTCTTCCTGCGCGGTGGTGTACTCCTTCATCTTGGGAATCACGTCTTCGCTGTTGAAATGAGCAAACTTCTGTGCACTCAAACTTACGGGCGCCATCATCAAGATGGCAATCAGAATTTTTTTCATAAGATTTCTTATAATTATTTGTTATTTTTGTAAACTTTTATTCTCTTTCTTCAATCAATTATAACCCAACTTGGTAAGCACCTCATTGGAAATGTCTATCTTAGGACTGGCAAAAATGATGCCCGCGTCACTGGCACGATCCAAAATAAGGCTATAGCCTTTCTGGTCGGAGATATCCTTTACGGCATTGTAAATCTCCTCCTGGATTGGTGCCATCAGGCTCTCGCGCTTCTTGTAGAGCTCGCCTTCGGGACCGAAGTATTTCTTCTTCAGCTCTGCGGCCTCTTTCTCCTTGGCCACAATGGCCTCCTCGCGCTGTGTCTTCTGCTCTTCACTCAGGAATACAGCCTCAGACTGGTAGTTCTTATAGAGCGTCTGCGCTTCGCTCGTCAGGGCATCCACTTCGGCTTGCCATTTCTTGCTCACTTGGTTCAATTGCTCATTTGCCCGTTCATAGGACGGAATATTCTTTAAAATATACTCCATATCGACCAATGCAAATTTCTGAGCACCGGCCTGAACTGAAATGAGTACAAACAATGTAAATAAAATCTTTTTCATATCTCTCTATCTTTAAATATTTTTCTATAACATTTCACAAATAATTAGAACTCCTGACCCAGGATGAAGTGGAAGTGACTTCCGCTGAAGGTCTTCACGCCACCCACCTTGTCGAAGCCGTATGCCCAGTCGATACCGAGCAGTCCTACCATAGGCAGCATAATGCGTACGCCGGCTCCCACGGAACGCTTCAAATCGAAGGGGTTGAACTTCTTCACGCTGTCCCAGGCATTACCGCCCTCGGCAAATACCAGGCCGTATATATTCGTACTGGAACTGAGCATAAAGGGATAGCGCAGCTCCAGGGTAAAGCGGTCGTAGGCATAACCGCTGTTGTAGCCATTCTGCGTGAGTGATCCATTGTCGTATCCGCGCATACCGATTGTCTCGGTAGCATAGCTGCCGCTGTAGCCCGACATACCATCGCCACCCACATAGAAGGTCTCGAAAGGCGACTTTTTATACTGGTTGTAATGGCCCAGCAAACCGAACTCTACGCGGGTCATCAGCACGAAGCACTTATCGGCATTGTGCAGAGCCGTATAGGTGCGGGCCTTGAACTTCCACTTGTGATACTCAATCCAGCGGTATTTCTCCTGCTGCTCGGAGCGGAAGTTACTGCTGTAATAGTCGGTAGCAAGGTTCTGATAGTCTTTTCCGTCGAAAGCACTATAAGGAGGTGTTAACGAGATATTAAACTGGAAGTCTGAACCACGGCGCGGATATATAGGATTATCCGAACTATTGCGAGTCAAGGCGAGATTCAGGCTGATATTGTTACAATTACCGTTCGAGATAAGGAAGTAACGCCAGTCCTTCAGCATATAGCGGGTATAGCTCAGGTCGGCACTCAGCTGGAAGTAGTCGTCGGGCCAGCGCAGGCGCTTACCCCATCCGAGACTCAGACCCAGTATCTTCACGAACTTGTCCGGGTCGTAATAGTTCTCGTAGTAGTTATAGCCGTTCATGCCATAACCGTAGAGGTAACTGTTATAGTAATTCTGGTAGTAGGCCGAGTTGTAATAGTTGTCGCTCACGTCGGTCTGCTTACTGAAGAACGCACTTAAGCTGAGAGCATTGGGCCTCTTTCCCCTGAACCAGGGATTCAGATAGCTGACGCTGTAGGCCTGGTAGTAGCGTCCGTTGGTTTGGCCGCTGATGCTGAACGTCTCGCCGTTGCCCTGAGGCATGACGCCGCGGCGCAGTCCCTTCCGGTCGAAAAGGTTTGCCATACAGAAGTTACTGAACTTCAGTCCTATCTTTCCTATCACACCCGTCTGGCCGTAACCCAGCGAGAACTCCACCTGGTCGTTGCTCTTGGGCGTCAGTTTCCAGTTCAAATCGACCGTACCGTTCACCGGATCGGGCGAGACGAGGCCATTATCGTCTATCTTCTCGTCGAAATGGCCCAAAGAGGCAATTTCTCTGTAGGAACGCATTAAGGCATCTTTCTGGAACAGGTCGCCCGGTTTGTTGCGCAACTCACGCCTAACGACATTCTCATAGACGCGATCATTACCAAAGATTCGCACATGACTAATGTATGCTTGCGGACCTTCAGAGATGCGCATTTCCAGGTCGAGCGAGTCGTCCACCACATTCATCTCAACGGGATCAAGACGGGCAAAGACGTATCCATTGTTATAATAAAGGTTCCCTACAGCATCATCGTCAGAGGTCAGTCGTTCCTGCAGCAGTTTTTGATTGTAGACATCGCCTTTCTTCATGCGTAGGTTGGCATTGAGTAAGTCCGAGGGATAGATGGTATTACCAACCCACTCTATATTGCGGACATAGTACTTCTGTCCTTCCTCGACATTTATGTAGATATCCACTCCGTCTTCGCTGGACGGAACAATACTGTCCGAAATAATCATAGCGTCGCGGAAGCCCAATTCCCCATACTTGGTGTATAGATTCTCTTTAGCTTCCTTGTACTTACTCTCCACGAATTTCTTGCTGCGGAACCAGCTGGCCATCGTGCCCCGTTCGTGTATCTTCTTCAGCACGCCGTTATTAAAGAGCGTACCTTTTATCTTTTTGTCCGGGAGAGCTTTGTTGCCTGAAAGGTAAATGTGATTAATCTTCACCTTGTCTTTCTTGTCCACCTTCACATCCACTATCACACGATCCGGTGCACCTGCATCATCGCGCTGCACGATGCCTATCTCAGCATTCTTGTAACCCTTGTCTGCAAAATAGCGCTGGGCAAGGATCTTGGCACGGTCCACCATATTGGGTGTCAGCTGGTTATCCTTCACCAGACCCATCTTCTCCTGCAGGTCGTCGCGCTCGTTTTTCTTCACACCCGAGTAATTGATCTGCGAGATCCGGGGACGCTGCGTCAACTGGATATGCAGATAGGCTGAGTCGCCCACCAAGCTGTCGGCACTAATGGAGACGTTGCTGAAGAGCCCGTTTCTGAGATACCGCTTTACGGCTTTGGTGATGTCTTCACCAGGAATTTCTACATATTGTCCGATGGTCAATCCGCTCAACCCTACCAGCAAATATTCATCGTAATTCTGTACGCCATCCACCTTGATGGCTGCGATATGGTATCCCCTTGGCGTACGACTGTAGTCGATGACGGGGTTCAAATCGCGCTGAACCGCCTGTCCCAAGACGGCAAATGGTCTTACGCAAAGTAGTAATAATATAATAAGGTATATCCTTTTCACTGCGTTCGCTTACTTCTTTCTTCGTTAGTTTTCATTCTTCTCCACCTGTTCCCCTGTCTTTCCGTATCTGCGCTGACGATGCTGGAAGTCTGCAATGGCCTTACGAAGGTCTTCCTCGTGGAAATCCGGCCAATAGGTGTCGCAATAGTAAAACTCGGTGTAGGCACACTGCCAGAGCAGGTAGTTACTGATGCGGTATTCGCCTCCTGTACGAATGAGCAGGTCAGGGTCGGGCATGAATGAGGTCTGCAGCTGGCTGCTGATGTATTCCTCGGTGATGTCCTCTGGCTTCAGCTGTCCCTCTGCGGCCTGTCGAGCCATCTTCTGCATGGCTTGGGTCAATTCCCACCGGCTGCTGTAGCTGATGGCCACGACCATTGTGGTTCCTGTATTTCCAGCCGTCTTGTCCATGCACTCCTGGGTACGTTTCTGCACGCTCTTAGGCAGGCGGGCAAAGTCGCCGATGACGCGGAAACGGACATTATTCTTCATGAACACCTCGTCTTCCAGTCCTGTTACCAGCAGATCGAAGATGGTTCCTATCTCGGCATCTGGCCTGTTCCAGTTCTCGGTAGAAAAGGTGTAGAGGGTAAGAAACTTCACACCCAGCCGGGTAGCCTCCTCAGTAATCTGTTTGGCACGTTCTGTACCTTCCACATGTCCTGCAGAGCGGGGCAGCCCCTTGGCCTTAGCCCAGCGGCCGTTACCGTCCATGATGATAGCTACGTGAGCGGGAATCTGGTCTCTATTCAGTTCGTATTCCATATATCGTTTGTCCTATATCTAATTATTGCATTTCCTGTACTTCGGACTGATGTCGTAAGTCACGAAGAGCATCGTGAAGGAGTAGCAGTCCTTGTTCTTCAGGCCCACGCTCTTGACACCATACGGCTGGAAGAGCTGGGGCTGTTCCTTCGCCACATCGAGCTGATCGCAGGTGCTGAAACGCATCGTCCACTCCAAACCGACATTCAGTCGGGGCCGCACCTTATACTTTACGCCCAGGCCTATAGGCAGGTTCAGGGCGCCTCGCGTACCGGCTCCGCCTGGTGCCAGCGTAAAACCCACACCTGCCAGAGCGTAGGGGGTGATGGGACTATTCTCTTTGTAGCCGCCGCCGCGGCCATAGCCCCAGAAGTTCATCTCGAACTGTACGCCCAGGTCCACCAGGTTGCGCGAGAAGTGCACCGTAGTGGGTATTCCGCCCTCTGGCGTCAGGCTGGTAGCGTTCTCAGGGATGAAGTAGCCCTCGCTATTGCCTTTGATATGCCCGAAGGCCAGGTTTCCCTTGAGCGACATACGCGGATTGAACATCCGCCTGACGAGCACACTACCCATTCCGCTCATGTGGGCGAAGGGTGTGCTGTTGGCGTCGCCCAGGTAGAAGCAGACGCCGCCACCGCCGCCGATTTCCATCTGATACTCCACGTCCTGCGCACGGACGGAGCCGAAGCAGAGGAGCAGCAGACCTATTACTACTGACGGGCGAAGCCCAATCTGTTCAGTCGTCCTCGCCATACCTCGTTTCGGGTTACTATCCAGATGAAATGGTTTTCGTCTGCCAAAGCCGTCACCACCCCATTGTCTGCCGTAATACCAGAGGGCAGATGCAGGCTTGCATCGGTCTTCCACGTAATGCCCTGATCATTCGTGACGAGCATCACATCCAGGGGTTTATGCGAACCACGACCCTCTATCGAAGCACCGCCCAGCACTACGCCGCGATTGTCGTAACTGAAGACGGCAAGATGCTGCAATGCCGGACAGAGATACTTGTTGCCCGACGAAGAACTGAAATAAATCCATTCGGCCGTTGCCTCGTCCTCGTCATCGTCCCATATCTTGCTCCACACAACAGCTGTACTGTCCGCCGACCCTTCGCAGGCGCCTATCAGCTGCAGATGCTTATATCCGTTTTCATGCACGAAGTAACGACTGTTCAGCGAGTGGGTCGGCAAGTGACTGGCATCGTCGTCGAGTTTCTCCGCCAGCCATTCTCCCGGATGAGTGCGGCTGGTTCTGCACAATCCGTCTTCCGTCAGGGCGTATAGCCAGTTCTTCGTGGCGGCAGCCAGCTTCAAGCCCGTCCGGGCCGGGGCCAACTCGGTCCATTGCAGGGCATCAGACGAGGTATAGATAGCCCCGTCGGTCGTGCTGATGTACAGGTTATTATCTTGCTGGCGCAGGCTCTCCACGTCTGCATTTGCAGGGAGACCTGACGGATTGAACGTCCACTTGCCCGCAGCTGAACGGTCAGAGCGGGTAGCGGTTAAGACTTGGTTCTCCGCATCCTTGGCCAGCACCACCAGTTTCCCGTTCATAATGACACTGCGCATAGCGACAGGGGAGACTGCCGTCATCTCATCCGCCGGTGCCGCAAAGGGCCCGATGGAATCCATGCGTGTCCAGCTGACCGAGTCGCCCTCCTGCTGATGCACGTTAACCTTCAGGGTATAGACGCGCTTGCTGTGCCCGTCTTCCGACAATATGTAGAGATGAATGGGTTTCGACAGGTTCAAACTGTCGCTTACGCGATACTGAATCCACTCCTCTGTGGTGTCGGCCTCGGCATCGCGGTAGGCCACTACGCCGCCCTTATAGTTTACCGTTACCAGCAGGGCGTTCAAGCGAGTGCCATACAGCAGGGAGTCGCGATTCTCTATTGTCAAGTCGCGCTGGTTGATGGTCATCGGGAAAAGCCCGGCATTGTAGGAAGAGCCAATCAGCGTGTCTCTCCCGTCCGGCAAGGTCGTCTGCACTAAGCGCTTCACCACACCAAGTGTAACGCCGGAGATATAACAGATATCCGTTGGAACTGCCTCATCATCATTATCTTTCGAGCATGAACTAATCAGCACAATCAGACTCAGCAGCAGATAAAAATTCTTTTTCATTCTCGTCCTTTTATCGCGCAAAACATATTAATGCGTGCGAAATCGGTCACAAATGTACGGTTATTATTTGACTTTTGCGCAAAAATAGCCTTGGATTTAAGTAAATTTATGGATAAAAGTGTCTGAAAGGCCATTTTTTATTCGCTTTTTCACATTTCAGAGGGCGAAGTAACATATTTTATGGCCATCGACAACCTCTTCCCTCGTCATGAGTGAAAGGGGTATTTCCGGAGCCCTTACACCTTGTCCGAGACTTATTGCCGCCGTCTCCACCCTTGCTTCGTCCCACAAACCCTGTTCCAGGAAACTTCTGAGCAGACGCGCCCCGCCCTCTACGAGCAGCGACTGAATGCCGCGCTGATGCAGATCAGAGAGAATTTCAGTCAAGTCGCCAGTCGGATAGACATGGGTTGGGGCTGAATCGTCAAACAGACGTAGCGTAGGGGGCAGGATGCCGTGCCTGTCGATAACGAGGCGCAGGGGCTGACCTCCCGGCCACAGGCGGTTGGTGAGCGACGGATTGTCCCTGAGTGCCGTCTGTGTACCAACCAGGATGGCCTGGCTGCAGGCTCTGAGTCGGTGCACCAGCATCTGGGTGAAGGGCGTCGAGAGCTGGGCGGGCGCCTCGTCGTCCCTGCGCAGGCGGTCGATGAAGCCGTCCCGGCTCTGCGCCCACTTCAGCGTCACCCAGGGGCGCTGCTTCTCGTGGAAGGTAAAGAAGCGGCGGTTCAGGCGGCGGCACTCGTCCTCCAAAGCGCCTACCGCAACTTCTACACCCGCCTCGCGCAATTTCCTGATGCCCAAGCCGCAGACTTTGGCAAAGGGATCAATGCAGCCGACCACTACGCGCGGAATACCCTTCTCGATGATGAGATCGGCACAGGGCGGTGTCTTGCCGTAATGTGCACAGGGCTCCAGGCTTACGTAGAGGGTGCTCTGACTGAGCAAAGACTGGTCGCTCACGCTGCGGATGGCGTTCACCTCGGCATGAGGTCCGCCGCAGCGACGGTGGTAGCCCTCGCCGATGATGCGCCCCCGACAAACAATCACAGCGCCCACTAAGGGATTGGGCGGAGCGCCTGCCTCGCCGAACTGCGCCAACTGAATGCAGCGCTGCATGTATGATGGGTCAATGTTCAAAGGTTCAATGTTCAATGTTCAAAGTTCAAGAGTTCAAAAGTTCAAGAGTTGACTTTCATCTTATTTCATCATTTTCCGGGCGGGAAAGTGGGATATTTGGAGAAAACTCACTATCTTTGCGCCCATGAAACACCTTAACGCTTTGCAGCAGGTCTATTCGCCGGGCGAGGCTCGCGCCCTGCTCCGACTGGTGATGGAGATGCGCTTCGGCCTCTCCCATACCGACCTTTTGCTCGGCAAAGATAAGGAATTATCTGCAGAACACCAAGCCGAACTGGAAATAATTATCGAAAGGTTGCTCAGGAAGGAGCCAGTGCAGTATGTTTTGGGTGTTGCGGAGTTCTGCGGACACCGCTTTCACGTTGAGCCGGGCGTCCTCATCCCCCGCCCTGAAACGGAGGAAATGGTCAGGAGCCTCATCGCCCGACCCGACAGGAAAGGACGTCTGCTGGACATCGGAACGGGAAGCGGCTGCATCGCCGTCTCGCTGGCCCTGGCCGGCTATCGGGTCACCGCCTTCGACATCTCGCCGCTGGCTCTCCGCATCGCCCAGGGGAATGCCGAAAAACTCGGTGCAGAGGTCGAATTTATATGCGAAGATATTTTACATCCTGTGCAAGATTCCGGCTGTTTCGACGTCATTGTGAGCAACCCGCCCTATGTCCTTCAGTCGGAGGCGGAGGGTATGGAGGAGAACGTACTGCGCTACGAGCCCCACCTGGCTCTCTTCGTGCCCGACGAAGACCCCCTGCTCTTCTATCGCGCCATCGCCGACTATGCCCTCAGTCACCTGATTGCTGGCGGTAAGCTGGCCCTTGAATGTAACAGGGCATACGCCCAAGACGTAGCCAATCTCCTGAAAGAGAAGAGGTTCACAGAAGTTGTAGTGCACCAAGACCAGTTCGGGAACGAGCGTTTCGTTACTGCCCTCTCCAATTATGAATTGTGAATTTATGAATTATGAATTATTCTTAAAGAAGGCTGCTGCCCTGTGCAGTCGTGCCGAATACTGCGAAAGTCAGATAGAGGAAAAGCTGCGCCGATGGGGTGCCGACGAGGAAGAAACGGCACGCATCATCGCGAAGCTTATAGATGAGAAATATATTGACAACGAGAGATACTGCCGCGCTTTCGTGAACGACAAGTTTCGCTATGCGCATTGGGGCAGGATGAAGATTCGCCAGGCGCTGCATTTTCAAGGGCTTCCAAACGGAGCCGTCAGCGAGGCACTCCTGGAGATTGACGAAGAGGAGTACCTGCAGACGCTGAGGAAGATACTCGATGCGAAGGCCCGCTCGCTGCACGACGCCGACCCCTATGTCCGTCGCGCCAAGCTTGCCCGCCACGCCGCCAGCAAGGGCTTCGAGTCGGATCTGATTTTCTCCCTGCTGCCTGATGACTGAACCAGGGAGGATAAGGGCGTCTATAAACGGCTGCACAAAGGAGGATTCAGCAGACGGCAAAAGCCGGAAGCCCTTCTCGGTTTCCGACCGAAACCTGCAAAAAAGTCCCCACTACCCTTTCCACTTTTCCCCACACCCCTACAAATTTTTTGTTGCTGGGCGAGCAACACAAGTTGCCAGCCCTGCAACACAAGTTGCTGGCCCAACAACATAAGTTGCTGGGCTGGCAACATAAAATACTCCCCGGTGCAGGGAAAAATGCAAGGGGATACAGGAAGAAAAGAAAGGATAAAACGGCTGAAAGGACTAGAGTCGGCAGTCAAACGGAAATAAGGGTGCACAGCAAGGAATACTAATTACATTCATTACCTTTGAGCTGTGCTCGAAGGTACTATCGCTCGGAACGGATGGAGCAGCGAGCGAAAAGTGAAACTTGTTTCGGCTTTTCCGAGTCGTGACAGACGAAGATGAAATCATAAGAAAATAAATTTTGCGATTTATTTTGCTTATCTCTCGCTTAATCTTAACCTTTGAGCTGCGCTCGAAAGTACTATCGCTCGGATAAGCAAATTAAAACACAGTTTTATTTGCATTATCTCTTGCTTAATCGTACCTTTGCCCACGGAAATGATAAACTTTAAAGAAACGAGTATGAATACATTGGAATCCATCTTTGCAGCCAAACTGCTCGACGTGAAAGCAATCAAGCTGCAACCCAACGACCCATTTACGTGGGCAAGCGGATGGAAGAGCCCCTTCTACTGCGACAACCGCAAGACGCTCTCCTTCCCCGAACTGCGCACCTTCGTGAAAGTAGAACTGACGCGCCTCGTCCTGGAGAACTTCGCCCAGGCCGATGTGGTGGCCGGCGTAGCAACAGGTGCCATAGCGCAGGGTGCGCTTGTAGCCGATGCCCTGGGCAAACCCTTCATCTATGTGCGCAGCAAACCGAAGGACCACGGTTTGGAGAACCTCATCGAGGGCGAACTGCAGGCAGGGCAGAAGGTGGTGGTCGTAGAAGACCTCATCAGCACGGGCGGAAGCAGCCTGAAAGCCGTTGAAGCCATTCGCCGCGCAGGCGGAGAGGTCGTTGGTATGGTGGCCTCCTACACCTACGGATTCCCCGTTGCCGAGAAGGCATTTGCAGAAGCCGGCGTCAAGTTGCTCACCCTGACGAACTACGAAGCCGTGGTTGCTCAGGCCCTCAGCACAGGTTACATCAAGGAAACCGATGTACCCCTGCTGGGCGAGTGGCGCCAGAACCCTCCGGAATGGGGGAAATAAGAAAGGTTAGAGTTTTATAGATATTTTCCTCAGCATCTTTTCAAAATAAGACAATGACCGAATATAAAAGCGAAGTAAAGACGATCTATGCGCCGCAGGAGCGGGTATATGATCGCCTCTCGGACCTCAGCAACCTGAGCGTCATCCAGCAGAACCTGGACAACCCCGAACTGCGCAACCGCCTGCTCAGTCAGGCAGGCGACAAGGTATCGCCCAGTCAGGTGGACGGTATTATCGATCAGTTACGCAACCTCCGTTTCGACCCCGACAGCGTATCGGGCAGCACGATGCTGGGCGAGATCACCCTGCGCATCATCGAGCGCGAGCCGCCCAAGACGATTAAGTTCCAGCTGGAGGGCGCGCCCATCCAGGCGAATATGTGGATTCAGCTGCTCAGCGCCAGCGACGAGCAATGCGCGATGCGCCTCACCCTGCACGCCGACCTGAACTTCTTCATTCGCCAAATGGTGGGCAGCAAGCTGCAGGAGGGCGTAGAAGGCCTGGCCACCATGCTCGCCAGCTTGCCGTACTGAGAAGATTCTCTCCCAACCCATCCTTAATGAGAGGTAAAGAGAGACAAGAATGTACCAAGAATAATTATATAATATGAATCCAAACAAGAAGTCTGAGCAAACTACTCCCTCCCTACAAGGGAGGGCGGGGGGAGGGTCTTCCAAACTCTTCAAGAAGTCTGAGCAAACCACTCCCTCCCTACAAGGGAGGAAAGGGGGAGGGTCTTCCAAACTCTGGGACAAAGGATTTGAGATAAATGCCGAGATAGAACGGTTCACCGTTGGCAAGGACCGCGAGATGGACCTCTATCTGGCCGAGGCCGACGTGCTGGGCTCAATGGCACACATCACGATGCTCGAGAGCATCGGCCTGCTATCAGCCGACGAACTGAAGGCACTGCTGGCCGAATTGCGCCACATCTACGGCGAGATACAGAACGGACAGTTCACCATCGAAGAGGGCATCGAAGATGTCCACTCCGAGGTGGAGCTGCTGCTGACGCGCCGCCTGGGCGATATGGGCAAGAAAATCCACTCGGGCCGTTCGCGCAACGACCAGGTGCTGGTGGACCTGAAGCTCTTCACTCGCCGGCAGCTGAAGCTGGTGGCCGAGGACGTAAAGGCCCTCTTCCGGAAGCTGCAGGAGCAGAGCGAGCGCTACAAGGACGTCCTGATGCCCGGCTACACCCATCTGCAAGTGGCGATGCCCAGCAGCTTCGGCCTCTGGTTCGGCGCCTACGCCGAGAGCCTCGTCGATGACCTGATGTTCCTGCAGGCAGCCTTCCGAATGACCAACCGCAATCCCCTGGGTTCCGCCGCAGGATACGGCAGCAGCTTCCCCCTGAACCGTCAGATGACAACCGACCTGCTGGGCTTCGACTCGATGGATTACAACGTCGTCTATGCCCAGATGGGACGCGGCAAGATGGAGCGCAACGTGGCCTTCGCCCTGGCCTCCATAGCCGGCACCGTGGCCAAGCTGGCCTTCGACGCCTGCCTCTTCAACAGCCAGAACTTCGGCTTCGTGAAGCTGCCCAACGAATGTACCACCGGCAGCAGCATCATGCCGCACAAGAAGAACCCCGACGTCTTCGAGCTGACTCGCGCCCGCTGCAACAAGATTCAGGCACTACCGCAGCAAATCATGCTCATCATGAACAACCTGCCCAGCGGCTACTTCCGTGACCTGCAGATGATAAAGGAGGTCTTCCTGCCCGCCTTCCAGGAACTGCGTGACTGTCTGCGCATGACGACTTACATCGTCAGCCGCATCAAGGTGAACGAGCACATCCTGGACGACCCGCGCTACGACCTGATGTTCTCGGTAGAGGAAGTGAACCGCCTGGCCTCGGAGGGTATGCCCTTCCGCGACGCCTACAAAAAGGTGGGATTGGATATCGAGGCGGGCAAGTTCCAGCCGCGCAAGGAAGTGCATCACACCCACGAAGGCTCCATCGGCAACCTCTGCAACGCCCAGATCGCCGCTTTGATGGAGGAAGTATGGTCAGGCTTCAACTTCGAGCGCATGGAAGAGGCCGAAAAGAGACTACTACAATAATTCACTTTATGCAATTCATAATTCATAATTCACAATTCATAATTGAGCTTCGCACGACTCCTGTCACGACTCGACCCCAATGACCAGATCCATTCCCATTCTTCTCTTCCTTTCCCTTCTCCTGTCTGCCTGCCGGAAAGCGGACACGATGTTCTGCAACCTGCCGGCTAACTTCACGATGGAGAACATCTACCAGGCCCCCGTTCTCTATACCGCCTGCAACAGCACGGGAGAGTTCTGCACCGTCACCTCAAAGGGCAAGACCTTCGAGTTCAGCAACACGAAGAACACCTCCACCGTCAACCGCACGGCGATGAACGACTATGCCGGCTTCTACCTGGGCCTCTCCGGCTTCATCGTGGGGCTGCCCACCATTCCCGAGCTGGGGCAGGACGTCAGCCACGTTGTCTGCTTCGACCTTGCCTGTTCCAACTGCTATCACGACAATGGCGTCACCAAGCGCCTCGTCCTGCAAGAAGGAGGCAACGCAACCTGCAGCACTTGCCATCGCACCTATAACCTGAATAATGTGGGAATCATCTCGAAGGGAGAGGGCGGCAAGCCCCTCTACCGCTACCGCGTCAACCTTATCGGCAATACGCTGATTATTGCAAACCGATAAGGATAAGGCAGGAAAACAGAAATTCTCCTAGAGCAAAGCGAAAGTACGCCCTGAGCAAACTGATAGTCCGCCAGGAGCGAATAGACAGTCCGTCAGGAGCGGACTATCAGTCGGACAGGGGATGATTAGTGCTTTGCCTGAACCTCTTGGGGCCAGATACGGAAGCGAGTCAGTCCGTCGGCATCTGTACAAAGGGAGAAGCGGCACCGGTGGCGGTGCAAAACCTCGCGGACCAGCAGCAAACCCAGTCCGCTGCCCTGCGGTTTGGTGGTAAAGAAGGGCGTAAAGAGGCGTTCCTCCACCTCGGGCGAAATACCCGAGCCGTTGTCGGCGATAATGATGCAGGCGGGATTGGCCTGCGTCTCTATCCAGATTTGCCTGGGAATTGTCCCCTCGCTCTCCACCGCATTCTTCAGTATATTCACCAACGCCTGCTCCATCAGCTCTGCATCGCACATCACCTCTGGATTCCCGGCACAGAGGCTGATGTGCAGCACGGCCTGACTGCGCGAACAGAGCGACTCCAGGAAGAGACGGTTAGACTCGACAAGATTGTTCAGACAGACGGGCTGCAGTTGGGCCTCGGGCACCTTGACCACATTGGCGTAGCGGGCAATAAAGGCCGACAGGGCGTCGCAGCGTTCGGCGCAGGCCCCCAAAGCTTCTGCCGCCTCCTGGTGCTGCGGCTCGGGCGAGAGTTCCTGCTGCGTCATGTCCAGGATGGAACGGGCTGTAGCCATACTGTTGTTCACCTCGTGGGCTATCATGCGGATGACCCGTTCGTAGGCCTCGCGCTGAGCGTTCATCACCTCCTCGGTCAGGCTCTCTACGAGCAGGAAGGGATGCGAGAAGCCCCGGTCGGGGAACGACGAGCGCGTCAGCCTGTAGATATGGGCATCATTGGTTCCTGTGGTCAGCGACTCTCCTTCTCTTAACTCTGCAAGCCGGGTAGCAAGCGGACTGTCCAGTTCTCCCGGCAGTCGGCCCGCATAGTCCTCGGTACAGGCCAGCAGGTGCTGCGCCGCCGGATTCATGCTCTTAACCCGTCCGTCCAGGTCGAGCATGACGACTCCCATCGGCGATACGTCCACCAGCAGATCAAGCAGGCGTTCCTGTTCGCGGACGTGGAGCCGTTCCTCCCTCAGCTTTCCCATCATACTATTGAAGACCTCCACCACGCGGTCGGCCTCGGACTGTCCCACAGGGCTCAGCCTGCTCGAGAAGTCCTGTTCCCGAAGCAGGGACATACCGTCCATCAATGTCCGCATCGGCCTCATCATACGTCGGTGCAGAATGGGAAGAAGGATAAGCAGCAAGACGACCAGGCCCTGCCCGAGATGGTCGGTCCACCTGGAGCTGTCTCCGTCGCCTGCCGTCAGGGAGGAGAGTTGAATGTATAGCAGTATGACAAGAACGGCATATACTGCTACCATTATTATATAGGTGATCTTTCCTTTCATCCTATCCCATACTTCTCCATCCTGCGATAGAGTGCGCCTCGACTGAGCCCGAGGGCCAGGGCTACGCGGCTTACGTTTCCGTCATACTGCTCCAGGGCATCGATGATGGACTGCCGCTCCTGCTCCTCAAGTGTCAGCAGGCCATTCGCTGCCTGCGCCCCCACTTCAGCCTTGGGTTCCTGCAGGACCTGACGTTCGAAGTCCTCGCGCCCCAGCTGTTGCTTCTGGCTGACCAGCAACGTGCGCTCCACTACATTCTTCAGCTGACGTATATTTCCGGGCCAGGGCAGGCCGGCAAGGTATCGCTCCGCCTCAGGCAGCAGCTGCGCCGTATAGGGTAAGGACTGTGCCCGCCCTGCCTCGCGGATGAAGTAGCGGGCCAGCAGGGGAATGTCCTCCCGCCGTTCCCTGAGGGCAGGCAACCGCAGGGTGATGAGGTTGATGCGGTAGTAGAGGTCCTCGCGGAAACGGTGCTCGCTGATGAGCAGGGGCAGGTCGGCATTCGTGGCACAGACCACCCGCACATCGACCTGGCGAGGCCGCGTATCGCCCAACGGCTCGAACGTATGGTCCTGCAGGACCCTGAGCAGCTTCACCTGGCTGCCCATATCGAGGTCGCCTATCTCATCCAGGAAGATTGTGCCGCCGTCGGCTACCGCAAAGCGTCCCTCTCGGTCTGAATTGGCTCCCGTGAAAGCGCCCTGACGATAGCCGAACATCTCGCTCTCGAAGAGCGACTGCGACATGCCTCCCAGGTTTACCTTCACGAAACGCTGCTCTCTGCGCCGGCTCAGGCGGTGGACAGCTTCGGCAATCAGTTCCTTACCCGTCCCGCTCTCGCCCGTGATAAGCACGCTGGCATTGGTGGGTGCTATGCGGCGAACGGTCTCGAGCACCTGCAAGAGGGCTGGCGAGCATCCCACGATGGTGGGTCCATCCTCCAGTAGTCCGTCCCCTTTCCCCTCCCCGGAAAGGGGAGAGGCCAGCCGCCCCTGAGTCCGTTGGCTTCCCCCCACCTTTGCGGGAGGCGGGTCTTTTGTTATCTCCAAGGCGTTTTCTATCTGTTGCATCAGGGCGGCATTGCTCCAGGGCTTCGTCACGAAGTCGAACGCACCGGCACGCATACCCTTTACGGCCAGTTGGATACTGCCCCAGGCGGTCATCAGTATAACGGGCACATCGGGTTGGAAGAGCTTCACCTGCTTCAACAAGATCAGTCCCTCGTCGCCCGAGGTAGTAAGCGAGTAGTTCATGTCCATCAGTATGAGGCGCGGCTTCTGCTGCCTCACTATGCCGATTGCCTCTTTTGGAGAAGCTACCGCAAGGGGTTCATAACCAGCACGCCGGAGCATCATCGTCAGCGATGTACGGATGCCTATGTCATCGTCTATTATCAGTATCATGGCTGCAAAGTTACGATTTCGCGAGCATTAAACAAAATAAATACCAATTTCTTCGCCATTATTTCATGTTATTTTCCCGTTGGTGCCCAGGCGAGCAAGCTCGGAGTCTTCCCTTATTAGGGCGTAAGTAAGACTGGCCAAAGGTCAAAGTTCCGATATCGTGAGCGGTAATGCGAATAAGACAACGGCGCAGGAAGGGTAAAACAACGCCGTTGTTTTGCCAAAACATCGGTGTAGGAACGGCAAAACATCGGTGTTGTTTTTCAGGCCCTACAGTATAGGCAGCGTTATTCATTCCTCAGAACGTCGATGGGGTTAGTACGTGCGGCCTGCCGGGTGGGGAACCAGATGCCGACCAAGATGACCACCAGCAGGATGAGGTAGGTAAGGCCGAGGGTGATGCAGAAGCGTCCGCCCTCGAAGGTAAGGCCGTTGTATAGGCGGGTCACCCCTCGGACAGCCAGGTTATAGTCGATGAGAATGGAGGGCAGGAAGGCTATCGACAGCAGGATGACGGCCTCGCACATCAGGCGCAGAGCCACATCGCTGCGCGTAGCACCCATTGCTTTCTGCAGTCCTATCTCGGGGAAACGCTGCTGGGTGCGGAACCAGAAGGTGCCCAGCAGGCCCAGGAAGACGTTGAAGAGCAGGAAGCCACCTATCATCAGGGGCATTTGCAGGGTGGTGCGGTCCTGTGCCATAATTTCCTCGCGCAAGGTCTCGTAGCGCTTCACGCCGCTTACGAACAAGTTGCCTACGCGCAGTTCCCTGTCCTTTATCTGCCTGCGAATGCGCTCCTCGAACTGACGGTCGCGCCCGGCCTTCACCCTTACCGAGAAGTCCAGCCATCCGTTTTCTATGTCCCCTCGCTCCAGCCGGAATATGTATGCCTTAGAGCACTCGTTGTCCAACCCCTCGCGCTCTATCCGCTTCAGGGGTTGAACCAGGCCTGCCACACGATGCTTCCCATCCCAGGCCGAGAGCATCTTTCCCACAAGGTAGCGGGCAGAGTCGCCCTCCACGAGGTTCGACGAGATGAGCACTTCGTTCTTCTCCAGGGCATCGGCCATCTGCTGCGCCGTCATACCGTTCTGGCTCTGAAGGCGGAAGAGGTGCACGAAGTCGGGCTGGCACACGACAAGGCGGGCGCTGACGAACGTTGAATCTATCGCGTAGCCACTTATCATAGCCGAGAGATTGTAGGGGGCACAGCCCATCGAATAGGCGGCATATTCCACATTCTCGTCATTGCGCACCATCTCCAGCAGGTTCATTCGTGTTTCGTACTTCACCGACTCGCCGTCGGGCGAGGTATCATAGTAGGGCGAGTCCTCGCCGAAGAACTTGGTCTCCAGCTGATAGCAATGACTGATGTCCGAGCCCATCGGCTCGCTGTAGAGCAGATGCATGCACCAGCCGGCATCGACGATGATGAACATGATGCAGGCAATGATGAACAGCTCCAGCAGGAGCGCTATGTTGGAACGCCGCTCGTTCCATATCTGTGTGATGAGATAACGATATATCTGTTTCATAACTTTACTGTGTTTGGCGGTTTATTTCAATGATTCCACGATGTTGCAGCGACTGGCCCGCCAGGTGGGGACGAGGCTGCTGATGGCATTCAGTATCAGGCAGAAGAGCAGGGTCCAAAGCCATACAGCGGGCTGGAAGAGGATGCGCAGGTCGAGCGACCAAGCGAAATTCGCATACACATCCTCTTTAATTACACCCTGAGCGATGATGTCTCCGCAGAAGGTGAGGAGCAGGAAGCACAGGACGAGGCCCAGCAGGCCGGACAGCAGCGTCTGCACCAGCGACTCCGTGAAGGTCTGCACGAGGATGGACCATTGCGTAGCGCCGAAGGCACGGCGCAC
>JAILKU010000032.1 GCA_024693505.1 Bacteroidaceae bacterium
ATTTCCTAAACCCGCCTCCCGCATTTTCTAAACCCGCCTTATCATCTTTACCTGTTGAGAATATCAACTATGCACAAAAACCTATTAGCCAAATTTACTCTTTGGGGTGTACTAGTTGCTGTTACCCTGCCTTTATGGAGCCAAGAGAGGGGCACAAAGCTAACGGGCACGCCCATTGGCAGTCCCAGCTATGACTACGCGACAGGGCGATCATCCACAACCGTAAACCTTCCCGCTTCTGCCTTCGACGGCGACATCAACACATTTTATGCGTCGTATAACAAGAGCCGTACCTGGGTGGGGCTTGATTTGGGCACACCCCATGTGATTACTAGGGTAGGGTGGTGCCCGCGAAACGAAAGCAACGGACCCAGCCGAGTGCAGCTTGCACTCTTCGAGGGTTCCAACAGCGCCGACTTCCTGGATGCCGTGCCCCTTTACCTGATTTCAGAAACGGGCACGCAGGGCAGGACGGAATATGCCGACGTGAAGGTGAGCCGCGGCTTCCGCTATGTGCGCTATGTCGGTCCGAACGATGCCCGCAGCAACATTGCAGAACTAGAGTTTTGGGGCTATGAGGGCGAGGGCGACGACTCGCAGTTCTATCAGGTGACCAACCTGCCTACCGTAAGCATCCACACCTATTCAGGAAACGACCCGCAGGACAAGGTAAATGAACTGGAGTCGAACATAACCATTACTTACGACAACGGCACCCGCATCCAGGAGTACCCCATCTTGACCCGCTGTAGGGGTAATGCCTCTTTTGCCTACCCCAAGAAGCCATACCGCATTAAGTTTAATGACGGGAAGAGCCATCACATGCTGAAAGACTCGCCTTTGCAGAGCCCTGCCAAGGCCAAGAAATGGACCCTTATCAACAATTATGGTGACAAGACGCTGATGCGCAATATTCTTGCGTTCGAGGTCAGTCGCAGGTTGCAGATGCCTTATACGGTATGGTGCCAACCAGTGGATGTCATCATGAATGGCGAATACAAGGGTTGCTATCAGCTCTGCGACCAGATTACCGTCGATCCCAACCGCGTGCCCGTTACCGAAATGGAGGAATGGGACAATCAGGAACCTGAACTATCGGGCGGTTACCTGCTGGAGATAGACAATAATTACCGTGGAGAGCCGGCCTACTTTGTCAGCAACCACAATATACCAATTACTATTCACTCGCCCGACGGAGACGACATCACCACCGAACAGAAAAACTACATTAAAGACTACTTCAATCTCTTTGAAACAGCCCTGTGGAAGGACGACTTCAGTGACGAGGAGAAAGGTTACCGTCAGTATTTAAATGTGGAGTCTTTCCTGCGTAACTTCCTGGTGAACGAATTTTCGGGGAATACCGATACGTACCATAGTACCTATCTGTATAAGGAACGCAATCAGTCGCAGTTTATCCTTTCACCTGTATGGGATTTCGACCTGGCCTTCGACAATGACAGCCGTATCTATCCCGTTAGCAGCAGGAGTGACTGGGTCTTCCGTACTGGCGGTACAAATGCGGGCAATATGTTAAATACGGCCAGCCGCATCCTTTCCGACCCGTATGCCGACCGTCTGCTAAAGGCCATCTGGAAGGGGGCCCGCACCAGCGGACAAATTGAGGAGGAATCGCTCATAGACTTCGTGGACAGTGTAGCCGGCGTGCTGAACGCCTCGCAGAAACTGGAATTCATCCGCTGGCCCATCATGAACCAGGTTGTGCATCTTGAGCCAGTCATCCGCGGCTCGTATGAGGGCGAGGTGAAAGTGCTGCGCAACTATATTACCGACCGCATAGAGTGGATAGACGACTTCTTAAGCAATGGCCGCATCGAGGTATCAGACTCCACCTTCCAAATCAGTACCGCTCAGGAACTTGTCGATTTTGCCAAATGGGTAAAGAAGGGCGGCAACGGCAGCACGGCCTATCTGACGGCTGATATTGACATGACAGGCTACAGCGACAAGTTCTCGCCCATCGGTACGGGAAGTAAGCCCTTCAAGGGCACCTTCGACGGACAGGGACACGTCATTAGCAACCTCCATATCACGGGCGAGAATTACACAGGCCTTCTGGGTGTAGTCACTGGCGGTTGCGTTGTGCAGGACTTGACTTTCGACAGCAGTTGCAGCATCAGCGGTAATGCATACGTAGGTATCGTAGGCGGCTCGAACGGAAGCGGCGTGGTAACCGTACAGCGGGTAGGCAATGAAGCCAATATCACCGGCTCGGCACAGAACGTGTCGGGTATCATCGGCTGTAACATGAGCTCCGCGGCCACGTTCCGCATAGCAGACTGCTATAATACCGGCACCATCGTTGGCGGACGCGAGAGCGGAGCCATCAGCGGATGGACAGGCGGCAACGGTCTGGTGACCAACTGCTATAATATCGGTACGGTGAGCGGTTATGACAGCGAAAACCATTACCTGACCCGAGGCAGTGCACAGGTCGTAAACTGCTACAGCACCGTAGGAAGTGAAGGAACCAAGATAACGGGCAGCATGGTCAAAAGCGGCGAACTGTGCTTCAAGCTGAATGGCGGAGAGACACAGCAGCCCACTTGGCATCAGACGCTTGGCACAGACAACCATCCCGTCTTGCTGTCCGATCACAAGACCGTCTATTATATGGGCGGAACCTATAGTAACGGAGACGATAATATGAAGCCGGGCGATGTGAATGCCGACGAGCAGGTAGATGAAGCCGACCTGGCAGCACTCAAAGACTATCTCCTCGGGCGTGAAGTCAAACTCTTCATCAAGGAAGCAGCCGACCTGAATGCCGACAATGAAGTAAGCGTCCTGGACCTGATTCAGATGATTAAACAGGTCAACCAGCTGGACACACCCGGCAGCGAGAACGTCTCGGGCCTGCCGAACAGCATTTCCGTCAAGGGATTCCGCATTTCAGCCGGCAATACCAAGACCGTCACAGCCCTGTGCACCATCTCGCACCCCTTTACCGCCTTTCAGCTGACCATCGACCTTGAGGGTAAAATCAGCATAGACCCGGCAAGCTTCCAGATGGGAGCAATGAAGAGCGAGTCGCACATCCTTGAGGTCGAGAAGAAGGGAAACCAGATTCGTATCCTGGGCTACTCTCCAGAAAACGCATCGCTGACCTCCTTCAACGGCAATCTCTTCTCCTTCGATGTGGCGGCCGACGATACCTTCAACGGCGGCACTATGCGTTTCACCAACCAGAAGATAGGTTCGCCACGTGGTGCAGGCTATAGTTTTTCCAATTTCAACTGTAGCATCAGCCTGGCCACAACGCTTGTGCGCGAGATTGTGCTGGAGGCAGACACCTTCCAGATCGACCCGGGCGACCACCTTCTCCTATCGGCCACCGTCCTGCCCGCCACTGCCACCAAGAAAGACATTACCTGGAGCACCGAAGACCCCTCGATTGCCACCATTTCACCCGAAGGTGAACTCGTAGGCATCAACAACGGCTTCACTACTGTCACAGCATCGGCCACCGACTCCTCCAAGAAGACGGCTACGGCAGTAGTGGTTGTAGGTGAGCCTTCTTCCATCGCTATCGCAAGTGAGGAACTGAAGGATGCCGAAATATACACCCTTACTGGTATTCGCGTAGCCCGTCCGCACCGAGGTGGAATCTATATCATCAACGGAAGGACTGTCGTAATCCACTAATCCTTCCCCCGATTCTTTTTCAAGGAAGTAACAAAGAGACTCGCGGGCTTTGCCTTCTTTAACTCTTTTTAATCGGATTTGTTTTTTCCTTCAAGGAAAAAGTTGTACTTTTGTGCCCTGATAATTCTATTTTGTAAAAAAAGACACAAGAGAAAATGCGAAATAAGACCTTGACTAAACATGTTTTCATCACACTTGCTGTGATGCTATCCGTTGTTCCTTCGGGAGCTTTTGCAATAGAGACCCCTGCGAAACTCAGTGGTCAGCCCATCGGCAGTCCCAATTATGATTATTCCACCGGTCGGACCTCCACGACAGTAAACACGCCGGCCAGTGCTTTCGACGGCGATTACGAGACATTCTATGCCTCGTATGACAGGAGCCGTACATGGGTGGGGCTTGACCTGGGTACGGCCCATGTAATCACGAAGGTGGGATGGAGTCCTCGCACAAGTCAGCCCGGGCGCGTCCAGCTTGCTCTCTTTGAGGGCAGCAACAATCCTGATTTCCTTGATGCCGTTCCCCTCTATCTCATTCCGAGAACAGGCACGGCCAACAAGACGGACTATGCCGATGTGAATGTGAGCCGCGGCTTCCGCTATGTGCGCTATGTCGGTCCGAACGACGCCCGCTGCAACATTGCTGAAGTGGAGTTCTGGGGCTATGAGGGGGAAGGCGATGACTCGCAGTTCTATCAGGTAACGAACTTGCCTACCGTCAGCATCCACACCTATTCGGGGCGCGACCCGCAGGACAAGGTGAATTACCTGGAGTCGAACATCACCATCACTTACGATCAGGGTACGCATATTCAGGAGTATCCTATCCTGACACGCTGCCGCGGCAATGCTTCCATGGGATTCCCCAAGAAGCCCTACCGCTTCAAGTTCAACGACGGCAAGAGCCACCACATGCTAAAGGGTTCGCCCCTGGAGAGTCCTGCCAAGGCCAAGAACTGGACACTCATTAACAACTACGGCGACAAGACGCTCCTGCGCAATATCCTGGCTTTCGAGGCCAGCCGCAGGCTTGGTGCGCCGTACACGGTCTATTGTCAGGCGGTTGACGTCATCATGAACGGCGAGTACAAGGGCTGCTACCAGTTGTGCGACCATATCAGCGTAGACCCCAACCGCGTACCCATCACCGAGATGGAGGCGTGGGACAACGAGGAACCGGAACTGACTGGCGGCTATCTGATCGAGGTGGACGCATACGCCAGCGGCGAGCCCTGTTGGTTCAACAGTTCACGGGGTATTCCTGTAACCATCAAATCGCCCGACTCGGAGGATATCACTAACGAGCAGAAGAAGTATATCCGAGATTATTTCAACCTTTTCGAGAAAGCTGTTTGGAGCACAAACTTCTCTGATGAGGCTACAGGATTCCGCAAATATCTGGATGTGGAGTCCTTCCTGCGCCACTTCCTGGTAGGCGAGTTCTCGGGCAACACCGATACATACTGGAGCACCTATATGTACAAGGATCGCGAGCAGGAACGCTTCTACGTTGCGCCGAGCTGGGATTTCGACCTGGCTTTCGACAATGATAATCGCATCTATCCAGTAAACAACCACTCCGACTGGATCTTCCGCAGCGGAGGTTCTGGTGCCGGCAATATGTCGTCCACTGTCAGCCGCATACTCTCTGATCCCTATACCGCCAAGCGACTGAAGGAAATATGGAAAGAGGTGCGCAGAAACGGACGCTTTACCGCTGACTCGTGGCTTAACTATCTGGATAGCATTGCCCGGGACATCGACGCTTCACAGAAGCTGAATTTCATCCGCTGGCCGATTTTGAACCAGGCCGTTCACCAAAACGTAACAGCCCGTGGTTCGTACGAGGCAGAGCTGCAGGTTGTGCGCGACTATCTGCCAGACCGTATTGACTGGATTGACGAGTATCTCGGCGGCGCCCTCGACCCGGTAGCCGATTCTACGTTCTATATCAACACGCCGCAGGAACTCATCGATTTCGCGAATGCCGTAAAGCGCGGGGGAAACGGCAGTACGGCATATCTCGAAGCCGACTTGGATATGAGCGGCTTTAGCGAAAAGTTCACGCCTATTGGCAATACCTCTAAGCCTTACTGCGGTACTTTCGACGGCAATGGTCATGTCATCAAGAACCTGCATATCAGCGGTGGTGACTATACTGGTCTTTTCGGTGTAGTCACAGGCGGAGCCATTATCCAGGACTTCACCTTCGACAGCAGCTGCAGCATCAATGGCGGCGCCTTTGTCGGTGTTGTGGGTGGTTCCAACGGCAATGGCGTGGTTACCATCAGCGGGGTGGGGAACGAAGCCGACATAACCGGTACGGCACAGAATGTATCGGGTATCATTGGCTGCAATATGAACTCATCGGCTCAGTTCTTCATCGAGAACTGCTATAATGCCGGCACTATCGTAGGCGGAAACGAGAGCGGGGCCATCAGCGGATGGACCGGCGGCTCCGGATATATCCATAACTGCTACAACATTGGAACAGTAAGCGGAATAGACGGATCGAATAACTATCTTACGCGAGGCGGTGCCACACTTGTGGACGTATATAGTACACGCGGCAGGGAGGGCACCATCATCAAAAACGATATCGTCGTCAGCGGTCAGCTGTGCTATATGCTGAGCGAGAATGAAGGTTACGCGACGCAACCTCGTTGGCGCCAGAATATTGGTGAAGACGGCCATCCCGTTTTGCTTCCCGGCCATAAGCAGGTTTACTATCTCAACAACACCTATACCAATGGAAGTGATGACATGAAGACTGGCGATGTGGATGGAGACGGTGAAGTGAATGAGGCCGACCTGGCAGCTATGAAGGACTATATCATGGGCCGGGAGCCCAGTGCCTTCATCTTTATGCTGGCAGACTTGAATTCGGATAATGAAGTAAACGTTTTCGACCTGACGCGTATGATAAACCTGGTGAACAAGCCGGATGTGCCAGCCGCCGAGGAAGCGTCAGGTCTCCCAAACCGTATTGCCATCAACAGCTTCCGCCAGTCGGCAGGAAGCACCAAGTCAATCAATGTGCTGGCCTCTACATCGCAAGCCATCACGGCATTCCAGACAGACCTGCGTTTCTCCGCTGGACTTACTCCCGACCTGGAATCCTTCGTGATGAGTACGCTTAAGAGCGATTCCCATGTCATAGAGATCTCTCGCACGAATGGCGTAATTCGCTTATTGGGTTATGCGCCCGACAATGCACCGCTGAGTGCCTACAGCGGCACCCTCTTCAGCTTCGACCTCACTTCGGCCGAGAAATTCACAGGCGGTACCATCCAGCTCACAAACCAGAAAATGAGCTCGGCGCGCGGCGCAGACTTTGCGTTGGCTGACGGATCTTGCACCGTCACGATGGCCTCTACACTCGTTCGCGAGATAGTGCTGGAAAAGGACACCTTCCAACTCGACCCTGGCGAGCACCTGAAGCTAACGGCAACCGTTCTGCCGGCAACAGCCACGAACAAGGCGTTCACCTGGAGCATCGCAGATACCGACATCGCCACCATCACTCCCGACGGTGTGCTGACGGGTATCAAGAACGGCTTCACTACCGTTACGGCCACTGCTTCTGATGCATCCAAGAAGACGGGTACGGCAGTAGTGGTTGTGGGCGATCCTTCTTCCATTGCTATCACCAGCGAGGAACTGAAGGATGCTGAAATCTACACACTTACCGGAATCCGAGTGACTAAACCCGTTCGTGGTGGTGTCTATATTATCAACGGCACAAAGAAGATGATAAAGTGAGCGTTAAATTTTGAATTTTGAATTTATCAATTTTGAATTTTGAATTTATCAATTTTGAATTTATCAATTTTGAATTTATCAATTTTGAATTTTGAATGAAGCATTCCGCCTTTTTGACAGCTATGCTGTTCGTCCTAAGCTTGCCGATGCATGCAGGGAAGACATTCACCAGCACTTCCGACCGTGCTAAAGTATTCCAAGCCCAGAAGGTTAAGCCGGTCAAAGAGGCATTGGGTAGCGTCGTGACGTTATATCCCAGTCAGACGTTTCAGACAATGGATGGCTTCGGAGCAGCTGTAACGGGTTCAAGCTGCTATAACCTCATGCAGATGAAGCCTGCTGACAGGAAAGCATTCCTGCAGCGTACGTTTTCCCCCAAAAAGGGTCTGGGCTTCAGCTATATCCGCATCAGCATCGGTTGCAGCGACTTCTCGCTCAGCGAGTTCACATGTTGCGACACGCCTGGCATTGAGCATTTCGCACCCACCAGCGAGGATTTGGATTATGTCATCCCTATCCTGAAGGAGATTCTGGCCATCAATCCGAAGATACTGATCCTAGGTTCCCCCTGGACTTGTCCGCGGTGGATGAAGGTGAACAACCTGGAAGAGCTTAAACCCTTCAACTCATGGACCAGCGGCCAGCTGAATCCGCGTTATTACCAAGACTATGCCGAGTACTTCGTGCGCTGGATCCATGCCTTCGAGGAGAAAGGTGTACCCATCCATGCCATTACCATTCAGAATGAACCCCTGAACCGAGGCAACTCCGCCTCCCTCTTCATGGGCTGGCAGGAACAGCAGACCTTTATAGCCGAGGCCATCGGTCCGGCATTCCAGAAGGCCAGTCTGAAGACAAAGATATACGCCTTCGACCACAACTACAACTACGACCGCATGCCCGAGCAACAACAATACCCTCTGCGGGTCTATGACAACGAAAAGGCGGCTGGTTTTCTTTCCGGAGCCGCCTATCACAATTATGGCGGCAACCGAAGGGAGCTGTTGCGCATCGGCAAGGAACGGCCAGACAAGGAACTCATCTTCACCGAGACAAGCATCGGTATGTGGAATGATGGGCGTAACCTGCAAAAGCGCCTCATTGAGGACATGCGCGAAGTTGCCTTGGGAACCGTTCTGAATGGCTGTCGCGCCGTCATTGTCTGGAACCTGATGCTGGATACTGAACGTGGTCCATATCGTCCTGGGGGCTGCAGCACCTGCTATGGGGCAGTTGACATAGACCGCAATGACTGGCGTACCATTACGCTCAACTCACATTATTATATAATAGGCCACCTTTCTTGCGTAATAAAGCCTGGAGCCGTACGGATAGGAACCTCCGATATGCCGGAGAACGGACTGATGTATGGTGCCTTCCGCAATCCCGACGGCAGCTTGGCCTGCGTCGTATTGAACGAGACTGAAACGGAAAAGGCCATCAGCATCACAGCCGACGGAGAGAAATACATCAACCTGAACATCCCCGCTCGTGCCGTTTGTAGTGCTATATGGTAGAGGCGGAACGAAGAGGAAAAGCAGAGAGAGACAAGGCCTTGTTCTAGAATTCTTCATATTATGGACATCAAGAGCATCTGCGTCTATTGTGCCAGCAGTACACAGATAGACGAGTTATATTTTCAGGAAGCCCGCAAGCTGGGACGCCTGTTGGCGCAACAAGGCATCACGCTGATAAATGGTGCCGGCAGTATGGGCCTGATGGCAGCCTGCACCGATGGCTGCCTGGAGGCGGGAGGAAAGGCAGTAGGCATCATTCCGACATTTATGATCGAAGCCGACTGGTGCCACAAAGGGATGACAGAAATCATCGAAACCGACAGCATTCATGTTCGTCAGGAGAAAATGGCAGAGATGAGCGATGGCGCCATCGTTCTGCCTGGCGGATGCGGCACCTTCGCCGAACTGATGGAACTGATTACCTGGAAGCAGCTGGGCCTCTACCTCAAGCCTATCGTCCTGGTCAACACCAAGGGCTACTACAATCCCATGCTCGAAGTGCTTAATCAGGCTACAGAGCAGCACTTCATGAGCCAGCGCCACGCAACAATCTGGCAGGTGGCCGATACGGCAGAAGAAGCTATCAGGCTGGTGCTTCAAACTCCTAACTGGGACGTTAGCATACGTCGCTTTGCCAAGATATGACATCCTCCTGCTGCGATACGTTAGACGTTGCCAAATTGTCGGAAGAGTGGCAAAATGCCGATTCTGTCACAGCCGATTCGACAAAGGAATACCACGGCTTCAGCGTGTGGCGTATTGCGCAGAGTATGCCCAATGCAACGCCTCAGGAGCTGGATTCCGTCATTCAGGCTCGTCTGCCTGAACGGGAACGCCACCGCAGCACCCGTCCCGATACCCTCTGCATCCCTGGACTGGAAGCAAAAAGCACCGTCACTCAGCTGGAAGACCTGCCTGTATGCTACAAGATGAACTACTTCCAGAATGACACCTTGCTACATCCGGAAATCATCATCAGGCCAAGCCGTTTCTCGGCCACGCCCCTTCCATATCGCCTTTGGCGGGACAATTGGATAACGGGTACGGTTCTGCTCTGCTTCTTCGTTATGGCATTCATCATCCATCTCAACGGAAAACTGCTTTTCAACCGTTCACGCAGCTTCTTCTTCGGCTCGCAGCACCAGAACGAGCCGCGCGCCATCCGCACCAGTATAGAGGACCAGTCAATCATCATCATGACATTCATGCTCTGCCTGATTGGCGGCTTGGGATTCTTCGAATATACCCAATATCACCTGGAGCTTTTCCTAGGCAGACTGTCGCCTTATATTCTCTTGGGATCCTATGTCGGTTGCTGGGTTGTTTATTTCATTTTGAAGAAGCTTTTGTATGCTTTTGTTAATTGGATTTTTTTTGACAAAGAGTCACATCTGCTTTGGCGGGATACCTATACCTTCCTTCTTATGGTCGAATCCATTCTAATGTATGGTATTATCGTCATCGGAGTCTATTTTGGTATGATGCCAAAAAATATTTTTTTTGCAGCACTTTCCGTTATTATACTCATAAAATCACTACTTTTATATAAAACCTATCAAATTTTTTTCCGAGAAATTCATGGTAGTTTGCATTTATTTGTGTACTTTTGCACCCTTGAATTGGTTCCACTGCTGGCAATAGCCAGAATTTTGATGTGGATAACAGACCTTTTAATAGTAAAATATTGAGACAAATTATGATTAAGAAAATTCTCGTTTCGCAACCTCGGCCTGCTTCCGAAAGATCGCCGTATTTCGATCTTGAGCGCGACCATAATGTTGAGATTATATTTCGTCCCTTCATTAAGGTTGAAGGTGTTTCGCCAAAAGAGTTCCGGCAGCAGAGAATTTCCATACTGGAACACACCGCCATTGTCTTCTCCAGCCGTCATGCCATTGACCATTTCTTCAACCTGTGCAAGGAGATGAGGCTGAACATTCCCGAGGACATGAAGTATTTCTGCATCACGGAGACCGTTGCGCTCTACATTCAGAAATATGTGCAGTATCGCAAGCGTAAGATTTTCTTCGGCTCAACGGGTAAGATCGACGACCTCCTGCCTCAGATGGTGAAGCACAAGAACGAGAAGTATTTCATTCCCACCAGCAATGTCCACAACTCTGAGTTCTTCGACCTGCTCGACAGCAAGAAGCTCTACCATACCGAAGGCATCATGTATCGTACGGTAAGCAACGAGTTCCGCAACGACGAGCCCTTCGACTACGATATGATTATCTTCTTCAGCCCGAGCGGCATCCAGTCCCTGATGAAGAACTTCCCCGAATTCCAACAGGGCAAGATAGCCATCGGCACTTTTGGGCCCACTACTGCAAAAGCCGTCAAGGATGCCGGCTTGAGGCTCGACCTTGAGGCCCCCACGCCCGAGTATCCCAGCATAACCTCGGCCCTCGACGACTATTTGGCACGTATGAATGGATAGCCCATCGCATACCCTGCATAAAGCTGAACGCCTCTGCAGCCGGAAGGCATTGGAATCGCTCTTCGGCAGAGGCAATCCCTCCCTGACTGCCTATCCGATTCGCGCCGTCTATATGACGGTGCCTGAGATGGGTGTACGCATCATGATCTCCGTCTCCAAGCGCTATTTCAAGCAGGCCGTTAAGCGAAACCGCATTAAGCGGCAGATTCGCGAAGCCTATCGGCTGAACAAGGAACTGCTCCGTCCTTCGCAAGGAGGAGTAAACATTGCCTTTCTGTGGACGAGCAACGAGATGCTGCCCACCGGCATTGTCTTCCACAAAGTACAAAACCTGTTAATCCGCATCAATGAATCCCTCTCAGCTACTTCACCATCTCTCTGAGATGCTTGCCCGGCTGCTCATCATGCCCATCAGGTTCTACCAGCGCTTCATCTCCCCCCTGACCCCTCCTTCATGCCGCTTCACCCCGACCTGTAGCCAGTATGCCGTCGAAGCACTCCAGAAGCATGGTCCCGTAAAAGGGCTCTATCTGGCACTCAGGCGCATCTTGCGCTGCCATCCCTGGGGCGGGCACGGCTATGATCCTGTGCCTTAAGTCATCTCCCTTGAACGGGGGAGAAAACTTACGCAAAGGCCTTTCCGCAAAATTTCCAAGGCCTTTCCGCAAAAAAACAAAGGCCTTCCCGCAAAATGCAAAGGTCATTCAATTAAGGAAAATTGACGACACTATATAACTTCCATACACATCACATCGGACACGAAGGCGAACGGGCCATCGTGCAGGGCCGGGATTGCTGGGGCCTGCACCCCTGGTATGTCAAGCCCGAGATGCTCTCGCAGACGCCGCCTCCGGGCATCCTGGCCATTGGCGAGTGCGGATTAGACCGTCTGTGCCAGACCCCCTACGACCTGCAGCTGCGCGCCTTCCGCATGCAGATCCGGCTCAGCGAGTCGCTCGGCAAGCCGCTCATCCTGCATTGCGTCAAGGCGCTCGACGATGTCCTGATGCTTCATCGCGAATACCGGCCCCGCCAGCCCTGGGTCTTTCACGGCTTTCGCGGCAAGCCCCAGCAGCTCCGTTCAATCCTTTCCCGCGGACTCTACGTCTCGTTCGGCTTCCGCTTCCAGGAAGAGAGCCTGCTGGCCTGCCCCCTCAGCCGCCTGCTGCTGGAGACCGACGACGATCCCCGTCCCGTCGAGGCCCTCTACATCCAGGTGAGCAGACTGCTGAAAATCAGCCCCGAAGAACTCGCTTCACAGATGGAATCGCATTTTCTGCGCCTGTTTTCACTCCCTTAGGTCTGTTTTTTGCGCTAAAAAGAAGAAAGAAAGGCATAATTATATCCAAATCTATAAATTTTTTTGATTAAAAGTTGTACCTTTGCGCGCAAATTAATCAACAATCACACATAAAACATGGAATTTAGAAAGATTTCAGCAGCCGAAGCCGCTGCTTTGATTCAGAATGGCCAGACCATTGGCCTGAGTGGTTTTACACCTGCCGGCGTACCCAAGAGCGTTCCCGCAGAGATAGCTAAGAAGGCTGAAGCCGAGCATGCCGAGGGACGTCCCTACAAGATAAACATCTTCACCGGTGCCAGCACGGGACAGAGCTGCGACGGGGCAATGGCCAATGCGCAGGCCATCGGTTTCCGCGCACCCTACACCACCAACCCCGACTTCCGCAAGCACGTCAATCTGAACGAGCTGAACTACAGCGACCTGAATCTCTCCAATATGGCCACGCAGATCCGCCAGGGCTACCTGGGCGATGTGAACTGGGCCATCATCGAGGCCTGCGCCATCGAGAAGGTGGGCAGCAAGGCACGCATCTATCTGACCGCAGCAGGCGGCATCAGCCCCACCGTCTGCCGTCTCGCTACCGAGGGTATCATCATCGAGCTGAACGCCTTCCACGATCCCTGCTTCGTAGGTATCCACGATGTCTACGAGATTGAGGACCATCCCTACCGCACCCCCATCATGATCACCAAGGCCAGCGACCGCATCGGCAAGCCCTATGTCGAGGTAGATGCCGACCGCATCATCGGTATCGTGGAGTGCGACATCCCCGATGAGGCCCGTACCTTCAAGGATCCCGACCCCATCACCAACCAGATCGGCCAGAACGTAGCCGACTTCCTGCTGGCCAATATGAAGAGCGGGCTCATCCCGCCCACCTTCCTGAACCTGCAGAGCGGTGTGGGTAGCGGAGCCAATGCCGTGCTGGGCGCACTGGGTCATTGTCCCGAGGTGCCCAACTTCAACATCTACACCGAGGTATTGCAGGACGCTCCCGTCCAGCTGATGCGCGACGGCCGCGTACTCTCCGCCAGCGCCTGCTCACTGACCGTCACCAACGAGTGCCTGAAGGGCATCTACCGCGACATTGACTTCTTCCGCGACAAGCTCGTGCTGCGCCCCTCCGAGATAAGCAACTGCCCCGAGGTCATCGCACGCATCGGCGTATGCTCGCTGAACACCGCTATCGAGGCCGACATCTACGGACACATCAACAGCACGAAGATCTGCGGCACGAAAATGATGAACGGCATTGGCGGAAGCGCCGACTTCACCACGGCTGCCTACCTCTCCATCTTCACCTGCGGCTCGACCACCAAGGGCGGAGCCATCAGCAGCATCGTGCCCTTCTGCTCACATATCGATCACACGAACCACTTCGTGGATGCCGTCATCACCGAGTACGGCGTGGCCGACCTGCGTCACAAGTCGGACATGCAGAAGGCCCAGGAGCTCATCAAGGTGGCCCATCCCGACTACCGCCCCATGCTGCAGGACTACCTGAAGTATGCCGAGAAGTTCAGCGGTCATACCCACCACTGCCTCAGCGCAGCCTTCGCCATGCACGACACGTTCCTGCGCAAAGGCGACATGAGACTGACAGACCTGGCAGAATACGTGAAATAATCCGCCATCAACAAACAACACCAACATCGCAGGAAACGATTCAACTCGTTTTCTGCGATGTTGACTATCACCAAAAGAAAGAAAAAAGAGGGGGACAAGAACGCAGAAATAAAAAAAGTTCTTGGGAAGATAAAGACACAAAAAGCAGACATTGCCCCTGCAACCATTTGTTTTTCAGGGTGAAACGATTGCTCATATTTGCTCGAATTCTAACAAGTTATAGTAAATTCTTTAAGTTAAACTAATACTTCAAATAGCTAAAATTCATATTTTAAGTGCTTTAGAACATTTTTTAT
>JAILKU010000058.1 GCA_024693505.1 Bacteroidaceae bacterium
TGCCCTTAGACATATCCATATCGGTCAGCACCTGATAGAACCATCCGTCGCCACCTCTTAATATATGTGGGTCGCGGACACCGCCAGAACGGCTTATGCTGTCGCTGGCAATGACGGGCCGCCCGTCGTTCAGAGGTATGAAGTTCACCCCATCGCCGCTCACGGCATAGAACACCTGCTGCCCCTCAGTGGTGTTATTGTTGAAGTAGGCAAAAAGATAGTGCGCCATCGGCGCACGGTCAGTTGTTTTCAACGTCCATGAACACTCATCCATCACTTTTCCAGCCCTGACCATGATATGGTTCTCGCCTTCGCTGAGTTGCACGTCCTTGAAGACAATGCGGTGAATATCATCGGCTTTGGCTTTTCCTATTTTGCGGCCATTAACGTAGAGAATGGCTTCCTTCTGGTTGGTGTAGACTTTAACATCAGTAAGATCGTGTTTGCGGTTTACAAAGCGTCGCCCTGTGATATATACCATCGGTTCCGGATTCCATTGTGCCTTGTAGAAATAATAGATATCTTTTCGGGTCTTGCGGTCGTAGGTCACCATTCCCTTATCGTTCACACCATCCCGATCTCCCTCATGGCGTATGCTGGACTGCATGTCGCTGAGCTGCCAAATCGTTTTGCACCAGAGCCAGTCCATGTCCTTGATGGCTTTCCAGTAGCCTTCGTGGGTGAGCAACTGGTAGTTCTCTGCATGATCTCGCACACGGTCATAGCGCGGATCATAGTGGATGTTGATGCTGCCGGCATCTCCATACTCTGAGATGCCAAGGGGCTGCCCGGCAGTAGTCTGTCGTGCTTCTTCATAGAACTGCCGTACTTTTGACTCATTACCCGGTTTACGGAAGTATTTGTTCCAGGCCATCAAGTCGCTGCAGCCAAGGTAATGGGCATGGGACACGCAGGTGGCAAAGGTGGTGAGCCGCGAAGAGTCAGCCTCTTTCACCAGCGTGTTCAATGAACGAATGAAGTCTACGGGATAATCCCACTCGCGGAAACGGCCTTCGTCAACGAGTAGTTCGTTGAAAAGCCCCCAGAAGCATACCGAAGGGTGATTGTAGTTCTGATAGATCATTTCGAGTGCTACCTGCCGGGCATTCTCCTCCACATTCTTCACATATCCCGTAAAGTCATATCCGCCTGGACCTACGAGCGGTATCTCGCTCCAGAGTACCATGCCCTGACGATCGGCAAGGTGATAGAAACAGCTGCTCTGCGGATAGTGCGACAGACGGATGAACGTGGCACCTGTTTCGCTGATGAGTTGCATGTCGAGCTCGTGATCCTCAGCTGTCAGTGCGCTACCCTTGCCGTCGACATCCTCATGGCGGTTGAAGCCACGCAGTGGATAGCTCTGCCCGTTCAGGAAGAAACCCTTTTCGCCATCTACGCTGAAATAGCGCAATCCTGTTTGCACAGTCTGGCTGTCCAAGACGTGCTCGCCGTCCTTTAGTTCTACCTTGACGTTATATAGATACGGATTCTGCCGACCATGCCAAAGTATCGGCTTGGTGATTGTCATTGGCAGGCTGACGCAGTCACTGTTTGCTGCAGCCTCTCCCGATGCCACTAACCTCCCCTGCATGTCTGTTACCTGGGCGTATAGGCTTAGTCCTTGCTTCCCACTTTTCAGGGAAAGGATGGTCTCAACGGTTATTGCGGCCTGTGCCTCGTTGGCCTTATTCTGATGAACCAGTACGCCTGGTGAACCGTAAAACAACGGCGAGATGCAATCTTTGCCCGTGACAATCAGGTGAACGGGCCGATGAATGCCGCCATAGACATTGAAGTCGCCCGAGATGGGTAGCACGTCTGTACGGAAAGCATTGCCGGCCCACACCTCAATGGTGTTGTCGCCAATATGTACATGGTCGGTTATCTCCAGGCAGAAGGCGGTGTAGCCACCCTTGTGTTGTCCGATGGTCTTACGGTTTACAAAGACGTCGGCCACAGAGTTCACACCCTCGAAATATAAGAACAGCCGTCCTTCGGCCATCTGAGGTGTCACAGCCAGTGTCCGACTATACACCATCGTCTCGCGGTTATAATGTGTTCCCTTGGTGTAAGTGGCATTCCATGTGTGCGGCAGCGTGACGGCCACGCTCTTTGCCGTAGGCGTAGGGTCACTGATGGGGCGAATGGTCCAGGCATCATTCAGCAACAGTTCTTTACGCTCATTACGAGCTTGACCTGCAATAGTAGCTGTCAATAGTAATAATAAATAGCAGATTCGTTTCATTGTTTCAGATTGTAGTATGAAGTTCTATGAACCCTCTACTCCCTAAAGTCAGTAGGTGAGACACCGAGATACTTCTGCACATAGCGGCTGAAGTAGCTAGGAGATGAGAAACCGTATAGGTAGGTGAGTTCGGTGAATGAGCGTTTCTTGTCTCGTAACTG
>JAILKU010000059.1 GCA_024693505.1 Bacteroidaceae bacterium
TACTCAACCTGCATGTGGACCTTTCCGACATCGTCGCTTCCCTTCGAGATGGCCTGGATGGTGAACTCCTTCAGGGTCATCTGGCGCTTGATGATGGTCTTCAGGGCGCGGATGGCCGCATCCACTGGACCGTTGCCCGAAGCGGCGGCCTCGAACTTCTCGTTGGCGATGAGCAGGCCTATGCTGGCTACGCTGCGCACGCCCTTGCCGGTGGTTACCTGCAGGTAGTCAAGCTTCACGTTGTGCGAGGCGCTGCGGTCGGCACCAGCCAGCACTAGGATATCGTCGTCGGTGACCTCCTTCTTCTTGTCGGCCAGGTTGAGGAAATCCTCATAGACCTTGTCGAGCCGTTCGTCGCTGAGCTCTACGCCGTTTACGCTGAGGCGGTGGCGCAGGGCGGCACGGCCCGAACGGGCAGTCAGCACGATGGCATTGTCGTCAATTCCGACATCGCGCGGATCCATAATCTCGTATGTGCTGGCGTTCTTCAGCACGCCGTCCTGGTGGATACCGCTGCTGTGGGCAAAGGCGTTGCGCCCTACGATGGCCTTGTTAGGCTGGACGGGCATGTTCATCAGGCTGCTGACCATACGGCTCGTGGGATAAATCTTGGTGGTGTTGATGTTCGTCTCGATACCCAGGTCGGGATGCGTCTTGAAGATCATGGCCACCTCCTCGAGCGAGGTATTGCCAGCGCGCTCGCCTATGCCGTTGATGGTCACCTCCACCTGGCGGGCTCCGGCCAGCACACCTGCTACGGTATTGGCCGTGGCCATACCCAGGTCGTTGTGGCAATGCGTGGACAGGATGGCCTTGCCGGCAGCAAAGGCATCGACGTGCTCATAGAGGTACTTTATCTTCTCATGATACTCGTTGGGCACGCGGAAGCCCGTCGTATCGGGAATGTTGCAGACGGTAGCGCCAGCCTTGCAGACAGCTTCGATGACGCGGGCCAGGTACTCATTGTCCGTGCGGCCTGCATCCTCGGCATAGAACTCAACATCCTCGAGGTACTTCTTGGCATACTTGACGGCAGCCACGGCACGCTCGATGATTTCCTCAGGCGTTGAGTTGAACTTATATTTGATATGGCTCTCGCTGGTGCCTATGCCTGTATGTATGCGCTTGTGCTTGGCGTACTTCAGGGCTTCATTGGCCACATCGATATCCTTCTCTACGGCTCTGGTCAGGGCGCAGATGGTAGGCCACGTTACGGCCTTGCTGATTTCTATTACTGAATTGAAGTCACCAGGGCTTGAGATGGGGAATCCGGCCTCGATAACATCCACGCCAAGGGCTTCCAATTGGCGTGCCACCTGAATCTTCTCTACCGTATTGAGCTGACAGCCGGGAACTTGCTCGCCGTCGCGCAAAGTAGTGTCAAAGATAAACAATCTGTCACTCATATTCTTCTCTTAATTATAAATTCATTCAAAAAACGGCTGCAAAGTTACGATTAAGTGAGGGATAAACAAAATAAAAGCCGCTTTAATTTTGCTTATCCGAGCGAAAGTAAGTTCGACCGCAGGTCAAAGTTACGAATAAACGAGCGAAATGCAAAAGGAATGCTTGCTTTTCTTTTCATTTTCACCATTTCGAGGAAAAAAGTTAAAGCCTGATATAGTCTTTTTACGGATATAGGGAGGAAAAGTGCTGGCTACAGGAAAGAAAAATTACGGCTGCGGGGAGGAAAAATTACGGCTGCGGGGAGGAAAAGTTCCGGCTATACTGTCCAGTTTATGTTTCACGACGTGAAATGTACGTTTCGCGACGAGAGACATACGTTTCGCGGCGTGAAATATACGTCTCACGCCGTGAAACATAAAATACATGGGGAGGAAGGAACTTTTCTATCCTATGGCGTAAACAAAAAGACAGGGAAGGACGGAAATTCGTCCCCAAGCGAGCGATGAGCATAAAAAAGGAGGAAAAGAAAGGGGAAATAAGGCCCGCTTTGACAAAGAAGTTGGGATTTAAATGAATAAAAAGCATGTTTTCTTTGCCCTACAGGCTGATATTTCAGATTTTTTGCCTACATTTGCAGCGATGAAACAGGAAACGCGCGGCAAGGAGCTGTATATTCTGTACATGGATGACTTCACAGCTCGGGATATTGACCGTCTGATGGAGGGTCTGCCCTCCTGGCGACGGCAACAGGCCCAGCGCTTTCGGCACGAGGCGGGCCGCAGGCAATGCGTACTGGCCTACGAGGCGCTGCGACAGGGACTGCGGGAGCGGTACGGCATCGCTGAGGCTCCCGACTTCGACTACAACGGCCACGGAAAGCCCTCGCTGCGGCAGTTTCCGCACATCCACTTCAGCCTGAGCCATTGCCGCGAGGCGGTCGGCTGCCTGCTGAGCAACGAGGCCTGCGGGCTTGACCTGGAGGCAAGGCGACCCGTCAGGGAGAGCCTGGTGAGATATACGATGAACGAGGAAGAGGCAAGCCTCATAGCCTCGGCCGAGGAGCCGGAGACGGCCTTCCTCCGGCTATGGACCCGAAAGGAGGCCGTACTGAAGCTGCGCGGCACAGGCATACAGGGCGACATCAAGGATGTGCTCGCGGAAGAGAGCATAAGCGACCTGGAGCTGCACACCAGCGAACTGCCCCGCCGGCAAGTCGTCTGCTCGTGGGCCATAAAGGCGGAACAAGCAAAGACAAAGTAAACTGAATGAGAGAAAACAGATAAAAGCCAGATAGAGATGAAAAAGAAGATCCTACTCCTGATGCTCGGCCTGATATTGTGCCTGACCCAGGGACACGCCGTATTGAAAGAGAAAGACTTGGCCCGCACCCTAGGCGTACTGAAGGCTGAGCTGCTGGACAACTACGAGAAGCAGCGCGCCTTTATGGCCGTCTATGAACAGCAGGGCGCCGCTCAGCATAAAGAGCTGGTGAAATACATGCAGCAATGCGAGCAGATCGGACTGATGCTCTATTCGCAGACGCAGGAGAACACGCTCGACCTGGCCTATGCCTGCCAGCAGGCCACCGACCTATACCGGGAGCTGGGGCGCAAGAACAGCCGCATGATGCAGTACGACCGCATCATTGAAACGATACAGCACGAGGTGGAGAGGCTCGACGAGCTGATTGCCTCGCTGAAGAGCATGCCGCCCGTAGCCAGCGAAGACGCCGACGAGCTGCTGACGATCGGGGACTCGCTCCTGCTGCAGGCCCTGAATTCCTACTCAGGCGTGCAGGATTCCCTGATGACGACCTTAATGGGGGAAGAGGCAGAGAATACGGAGCAAACGGAGACTGCCGAGAACATGACCGATGAGGAGGAGGAAGACGAGGAGGAAGAAGACTATCCGGACGGCGACGATACAGAGCCCCTCTATCTGCGCGGCAAGCAGCTGAGGGACCGGGCCGAGTGCGTGGCATACGCCGACACCCTGAGGTCCAACATGAAGATATTCCTCGAGAACCTGGAGAAGGAAAGTACATATTATAAAAGCGTACGCGCGAAGGTGGAGCGCCTGAACAACTTCGCCCAGACGAGATACAGGATGATGCAGGAAAACATCTTCCGGCGCGGAGACAGAAACTACATTCGCATGCTGACCAACTTCAGCCGATACCTGCGATCGGCACGGAGAAGCCTTGAGAAGAAGTACAGTCCCCTGCGCGGCCACAGCATCCGCTATTCAGAGTGGCGCGGCTTGTCGGTACTCTTCATCAGCGTCTTCATCGTACAGTATCTGGCCATAGCCCTGCTGCTCGCCTGGCTCCTGCTCCGCCTGTTCCTGCCTAAGAGCTGGCGCGTACCCGAGTTTCAGCTCAAGCGTCAGATGCTGACGATGGTGGTAGGCGTAGGACTCTTCGCTATTATTGTGATGTTTGTGCGCGCCTTCACCGAGCGCAACTTCATTCAGATGGGCACGGCGCTGATTATCAACTTTGCCTGGCTGCTTGAAATCATATACCTGAGTCTCTTCATTCGCCTGCGCGGCGAGCAGATGCGCCACGCCGCAATATCCTTCATGCCGCTTATCCTGGTGGCATTCTTCGTCATCCTGTTCCGCATCGTGCTGATTCCGAATGCCGTCATCATCCTGCTCTTCCCGCTGCTGCTGCTGCTCACCGTCTTCTGGCAGATAAGGGTGTCCAACAAGCACAAGCGCTATCTGCCCAACCTGGACAAGGTGTACATCAACCTGACCACCACCATCATCATCATTGCCTGCATCGCCTCCTGGGTGGGCTTCACGCTGCTGGCCGTGCAGATTATGATATGGTGGACGTTCCAGCTGGCGGCCATCATGACCATCACCTGCCTCTACGACCTGATGGAGATGTTCGAGAGGCGGTACATGATCTTCCGCATTGACCCCACGCTGACGCAGAAGCAGAAGGACGGCGAAGACATTGTGGGCGACATCAAGTCCCTGCTGCAGGAGATGAAGGCCGGCCAGCACTTCGGCAAGACCTGGTTCTTCGACCTGATGCACCGCACCGTCATCCCCATCCTGGCCGTTCTCTCCGTCCCGTACAGCATCTACCGCGCAGCCGAGGTGTTCGAGATGAAGAGCCTCTGCCAGCGCGTCTTCATCATGGACATACTGAACGTGCCCGACCTGATTCAGCTCTCGCTCGCGAAGCTTTGCCTGGTGGCAGAACTGTGGTTCATCTTCGGTTACCTCAACTATGCCATCCGGAGCATCTATTCCTACTATCGACGGATGGCTTCCGAGGGCCGCATGGCTAACATCACACTGGCCCGAAACGTCATTGCCATCATCGTCTGGGGACTCTATTTCATCACGGTGCTCGTCATACTGAACGTGCCGAAGAGCGGAATATCCCTCGTCACGGCCGGCCTCGCCACGGGTCTCGGCTTCGCCATGCAGGACCTCATCGAGAACTTCTTCTACGGCATCAGCCTCATGACTGGGCGCCTGCACGTTGGAGACTACATCGAGTGCGACGGCATTATGGGCAAGGTGGAGAGCATCACCTACCAGAGCACACAGATAACCACCATCGAGGGCGACGTCATTGCCTTCCTGAACAAGTCGCTCTTCAGTAAGAACTTCAAGAACCTGACGCGCAACCACAACTACGAGCTCATCAAGGTTCCCCTGGCAGTGGCATACGGCACCAACGTGGAACTGGTGAGAAACCTGCTCATCGAGGCCCTCACACCGCTCTGCCTTAACAAGAACCAGAACGGAGAGAACATCACCGACATCCGCCGTACCCCAATCAAGGTAGTCTTCATGGACTTCGGCGACAGCAGCGTAAATATGGCGGTTAGCATCTGGATGCTGGTGGAGGAAAAGATAGCCCTGACCTACAAAGTCAAGGAAATCATCTACGACACGCTCAACAAGAACCACATTCAGATTCCATTCCCGCAGCGCGACCTTCATATTATCAAATCATAAGCAACACAAGACCCGTAGAATCCATTATCATCATGAAGAAACTATCGTCAATCATCCTTGCTGCCCTGCTGGCCTCAGGCGCCAGGGCAGAAGTGCAGCTGCCGGCCGTCATCGGCAATCACATGGTGCTGCAGCAGAACACAGAGGTTAGCCTTTGGGGCAAGGCCCAGGCAAACGCCAAGGTAACCATCAGGCCGTCGTGGACAAAGACCAAGTACACCGCCACAGCCGACGGCGAAGGGCACTGGAAGACCACCATCGCCACCACCTCGGCAGGCGGGCCCTACACCCTGACCTTCAGCGACGGGTCGAAGACGAAGACCGAGCTGACGGACATCCTACTGGGCGAAGTATGGGTCTGCAGCGGACAGTCGAACATGGAGATGCCCCTGCGCGGCTATCCCAACCAGCCGGTGGAGGGCAGCGCCGAAGCCATAGCTGCCGCGGGCGACAACACAGGGATGCGCTTCTTCACCGTGCCCCGCAAGTCCACCAACGAGCCACAGTACGACTGCGAGTCGGAGTGGAAGCAATGCTCACCGATGACAGCCCGCTCGTTCAGCGCCATGGGCTACTTCTTCGGCCTTGAGCTGTACAGGCTGCTGAAGATTCCCGTAGGCCTCATCGAATCCGACTACGGCGGTACACCCATCGAGAGCTGGATGTCACGCCAGGCTCTGGACGCCACCAAGCGGCAGCACCCCGAGGCAGAGCAGGGCATGAAGGGATTCCAGGCCCCGTGCGGACTCTACAACGCCATGATATGCCCCGTCAAGGGCTTCACCGCAAAAGGCTTCATCTGGTATCAGGGCGAGGCCAACAGAGGCAACTGGTACGACTACGCCGAGCTGCAGAAGGCGCTCATCGCCCTATGGCGACAGGATTGGGGAAACAGCGAGATGCCCTTCTACATCACACAGATTGCCCCCTATCTCTACAACGGCGCCATGAAGCGGCTCAGCGCACTCTTCGTCGACCAGCAGTACCAGGCGGCGGCCGAGACGCCCCACTGCGAGGTGATAAGCACGCAGGACGTCGGTGAGGGCTACATCATACATCCGGCCAAGAAGCAGGTCGTGGCCAATCGAATGGCCTGGACAGCAGCCACCTGCGACTACGGCATAGCCGGACTGCCCGTCAACAAGCCCCGCTTCAAGAGCATGGAGCAGAAAGACGGCAAACTCGTGCTCCACTTCACCTTCGGGCTCGACGACTACTACCGTGGCGGAGCCGAGGCCGAGGCAGCAAGCCGGCAGGAATACTTCGTGCCCAGGAATCCCGTGAAGGGCTTTGAGATAGCCGGCGAGGACCGCAAGTTCTATCCCGCAACAGGCAACCACATCCTCTGGGGCAAGAACACGATAGAGCTGTGGAGCGAGCAGGTGCCCCACCCCGTTGCCGTGCGCTACGCCTACCGCAACTTCCCCGAGGAGACCAACGTCGTGACGCAGCTCGGCCTGCCCCTGCCCTCCTTCCGCACCGACGACTGGGAGATGGACGACCTCTAGGGCGGCGAAATCCTGCCGCAACATCAAGGCATCCCGGCTCCGCCTGCCCAGGGCATAAAGATGAGCCGGTGCAGGGCATAAAGATGAGCCGGTGCAGGGATGCAGGAACAACGGCGATGTTCCGGCAAGACAACGGCGTAGGAAATGCAAAACAACGCCGATGTTTCGGCAAAACAACGGCGTAGAAAGTGCAAAACAACGGCGTTGTTTTTGGACGCGTCTTTTGTATAAGTATCAGGTGCATAGCCGACATCGCACGCTTGCCGTTCCCCATAGCATCGATTCGCCTACAGTCGTGCCTGATTTAGCGTCGGCTTTCTGCCCCATCGGAGGGTATACCCGGCTCTGGCAAAATATATCCCAAACCCATACAAAGAGAGAGGGCATGCCAAAGTAGCAGGCACGCCCTCTCACACTATTATTATACGCTTCACCTATTAGAAAATATTACTGTCCGCTAAACATTGAGTCATCAGACAAAAATTAGGGCTGTCACCCCTCAAAGGTGTCAGCCCTTTTGGTTATCTTTGCAGTCGCCAAACATAAACAAACATAACCATGGGCAAAAGTACACATTTTTTCGGAC
>JAILKU010000094.1 GCA_024693505.1 Bacteroidaceae bacterium
AGCATAATCACCAGATGCTGCCACACATCGAAGTGCTTTATGTAACGCTCACCCCCGTTTTCACGGCTGAAACGAACGATTTTCTGCCTGTTGAGCAAATTTAACAGCTGACCATACACCGGCTGTCCGATAAAATGCGTATCTTTGTTCATGTTACTTTGGTTTTGTGGTGAAACAAAGGTAGCAAAAAAGGCTGAAAACCAAGAAAGGGATTCAGCCTAATTTTTATTCTAACACAAAAACTTTTACCGGACAGCAATAAAAAATTATTCACTCTTGGGGCAAAATAGAGCTAAAAAAGTGAAGTCTGGGGGTGACATATCGATGAAGCCGGATGCTGATATGGTTATGAGAAAACTTGTACAAAACCCCTCTTTTTGTGGTTTACAAAAGTTAAATACGTTAAATCTTCATCCTTTTTGTCCTTCACAGAATCCACGTCGACACTTTTCTACCGTTTAAAGTGTAAGGCTTCAGTCATTCAAGACAAATCCGTATGTGCCCGTCTATACCGGCGTGGACTTAGGACTGTCCAGCGGAACCATCTGGGCCACGCCGAACGTGGGGCAACAGAGCCTTGGGAATATGGCGACTACTTTGCCTGGGGCGAGGTGGAAGGCTTGATATTGGTAATGGTGTATATTGGTCTCGTGGCGGCGAATACCGTTGGGAAGGTTTACCCATAAGACCCGTAAGGAAGAAGTAATTCTGAATTATGGGATAGGGGAGAGAGCTGCTTCCGAGAGTTGAACTCGGGACCTCATCCTTACCAAGGATGCGCTCTACCACTGAGCTAAAGCAGCATGGCTTTGTGAAAAGCGGTGCAAAGGTAGCCCTTTTTGACCATATATACAAGCCCAAAGATACAAAATATTGTTCTCAGGGAAGAAAAAAGGCACTTATACATTATTATATATTATAATTGTTGTACATTTGCGCAAGCATTTGAAACATTATTAGGAAAAAAGCATCGTTATGAAACACATCTTCTATGCCTTATTGGCATCCGTCCTGGTGGTGGCATGCACCACGGGACCTCGTTACGAGACTGTGAAGGGCGACCCCCTGCAGGCCCGTATCTACACTCTGCCCAACGGCCTGCGTGTCTATCTGACAGTCAACAAGGCCGAACCCCGCATCCAGACCTATATCGCCGTGCGTACGGGTAGCCGTAACGACCCGGCCGAGAGTACGGGTCTGGCTCACTACCTGGAGCATCTGATGTTCAAGGGCACTACCAGCTTCGGCACGCTCGACTATGAGAAGGAGCGCCCTCTGCTGGACAGTATAGAGGCCCTTTATGCCTACTACGGCACGCTCACCGACCCCGAATTGAGGCGGCAGACGTATCATCTCATAGACTCCTTCAGCTATGAGGCCAGTAAATTCGCCATTGCAAACGAATATGACAAGCTGATGGCTGGCATTGGCTCGAGGGGCTCGAATGCCTACACCAGTAACGACGTCACTTGCTACACGGAGGACATCCCGAGCAACGAGGTGGAGCAGTGGGCACGCATTCAGGCCGACCGTTTTCAGGACATGGTCATACGCGGCTTCCATACCGAGCTTGAAGCCGTGTACGAGGAGTACAACATCTCCCTGACCCGTGACTTCGACAAAATCTTCAAGACCGTCAATGCCGTGCTTTTCCCCCATCATCCCTATGGCACGCAGACGACGATCGGCACTCAGGAGCACCTGAAGAACCCATCGCTGCAGAACGTGTGGAACTACTACCACCAGTGGTACGTGCCTAATAACGTGGCTATCTGCATGTCGGGTGACCTCGATCCTGAACAGACCATCGCCATCATCGAGAAGTACTTCGGCGGATGGGCCAAAAGCGACTCGCTGCCACAGCTGACCTTCCCCGAGGAAGCTCCTCTCGCCCAGCCGGTGGAGAAAGACGTCTATGGGCCGGAGAGCGACCTGGTTGTGCTCGGCTGGCGCTTCCCGGGGCAGAAGGATAAGTCGTACGACCTGATGCAGGTGGTCAGCAAGGTGCTGAGCAACGACCGCGCGGGCCTCTTCGACGTCAACCTGAACCAGCAGCAGAAAGTTCTTGAGAGTGCTGTCTTCTGTGAGGGCATGACGGACTACAGCGAGCTGCTCGCACTGGCCTATCCCAAGGAGGGACAGACCTTACAGGAGGCCCGCGAGCTGATGATTGAGCAGGTGGCACGATTGAAGGCCGGCGAGTGGGACGAGTCCCTGCTGACAGCCATAATAAACAATATGCGGCTCGACCTGTTGCGCCAGCAGCAGTATAACAGCCGCCGTGCCAACATGTTTGTCGAGTCGTTCGTGGCCGGCATAGAGTGGAAGGACAAGGTGGAGGAACTCGACCGGCTCAGCCGCATCACGAAGGATGATGTGGTCAGCTTTGCCAACCAGTATCTGACCGACGGATACGCCTGCATCTACAAGCATCAGGGCGAGGACACCGAGGCGAAGAAGATTGACAAGCCCCAGATTTCCCCCATCGAAACCAACCGCGATAAGACGAGTCCCTTCGTCACCGACGTGCTTGCCATGCCCACCGAGGATATCCAGCCGCGCTTTGTGGACTTCCAGGAGGACATGAGCGTCACCAAGATGGACAACGGCAACAGCCTGCTGTACAAGCAGGATCCCCGCGAGCAGCTTTTCAGCCTCAAAATCAGCTTTGAGCGCGGCTCTAAGGCCGACAAGCTCCTCCAGACGGCCGTGGACTTCCAGTCATACCTGGGCACAAAGGACCTGACCGCCGATGAGTACCAGCGCAAGATGTACGAGTTGGCCTGCGACGTATCGACCCGCGTGTCTGAAGGCCGCACCATCTTCATCCTTAACGGACTGGCCGATAACATGGAAACTGCCCTCCGGCTCTTTGCCGACCACCTCTATACTGCCCAGCCGGACACCAACGTCTACCAGAACGTCGTCATGGACGAGCTGAAGGCACGCCAGATGAACAAGCTCGACCAGAGAACCTGTTTCCAGCGCCTCCAGGCCTATGCTACTTACGGTCCTCTGAACGCGCAGACCAATATCCCCTCTGCTCAGCAGCTCGCTGAGACCGATCCGGGCGAACTGCTCGGCCATTTGCGCGACCTGCGCAACGTGGAGGGCAGCATACTTTACTATGGCCCGCTGAAACAGCAGGATATCCTCGACCTGGTACCCCAGGTGATGCAGCTTAGCGAGAATCCCCAGAAAGCACCGGCCGACAACGTCTTCCTGAAGCAGACTGCCGAGCAGCCTGAGGTTCTCATCGCCCCATACGACGCCAAGAACATCTATATGGAGGGCTACAGCAACAACGGCGAGGCCTTCGACCTAGCCCTTGAGCCCCAGGTTGAGCTGTTCAACGAATACTTCGGCGGCGGCATGAACACCATTGTCTTCCAGGAACTACGCGAGGCCCGCGGACTGGCCTATAGCGCCAGCGCGCGCTATGCAACAGCTTCCCGCCTGGGCGATACAAACAGCTTCTACACATACATCATCACGCAGACCGATAAGATGAACGACTGCCTGCAGGTCTTCGACCAGATTGTGGAGGATATGCCACAGAGCGAAAAGGCCTTCAACATCGCCCGCGAGAGCATCCTGAAACGACTCTCCACCGAGCGTACACTGCGAGAGGACATCCTGAATTACTACGTCGGCTGCCAGGACCTCGGTCTGGATCATGACCCGAACCGCGACATCTATGAGAAGGTGTCTCAGATGACGATGCAGGATCTGGCCGACTTCCACCAGAAGCATGTCAAGGGACGTACCTACCGCTACCTCATCCTGGGCAACGAGGCTGACCTCGATATGAGCCGCCTCTCCAAAATGGGTAATGTTCGCCACCTAAGCTTACAGGATATCTTCGGGTATTAAGGCACATAGATGAAAACAACAGAAAGCTGTGGACCCACGGGCGTCAAGGAAAGGTTTGTCTTCCTTGACGCCCTTCGTGGCCTTGCCCTCCTAGGCATTGTGTTGGCTAACTTCCCGGAGTTCGGTCTGTGGACTTTTCTCGATGCCGATGCTCAGGCCGCTATGCCTACTGTAGCTGTTGACAGGTTCGTCCGCTTCCTCCTGTATGCTTTTGTCGATGGCAAGTTCTATACCATCTTTTCTCTGCTCTTTGGCGTGGGCTTCTCCCTCTTTCTCTCCCGTCATAGTACGTGGCGCTTTCTGAGGCGCATGCTTATCTTGCTTGTCATTGGCCTGATTCACCTGCTCTTTCTGTGGAACGGTGATATCCTTTCCCTCTATGCCGTTGGCGGGATTCTGCTTGTATGCTTCATCCGCATACCCGAGCGTCGTCTCATTCAGATAGCCGTACTCCTTATCCTCCTTCCCGTAGTCCTCGACTTTGCAGCCTCCCTTTTTGCCATCGATATGGCTGCTCCTTTCTATCGGAAGTGGTGGGCTGTTGCCGCATTGAAAGGCATCGACGAGCAAAACTTCGCTACTTGGTTGCGTGACGCTGACAGCTACCCTTGTATCTATAGCTTCTTGCAACAAGGTGTTTGGGAACGTCTATGGGAGTTTGTTCAGGGACATCGCCTTCCCAAAGTGCTCGGCCTGTTCATCCTGGGCGCAGTTATGGGACAGCGCCGGCTTTATGCTAAGCTCTCATCCCTCCCACTCAGTCATTTGTTGCGTCGTATCACCATACCTTCCATTTTCCTTTCCCTCGTCTATGCCTATAGCGCTACTCAGGGTCAACCATGGGGTCAGACCGTCCATGCCCTGCTCTATGCCTTCAGCGTCATTCCCCTTGCCATGTGCTACATCATGGCTTTTGCCTTGCTTTTCGAGCATAAACCACAGGCATTGGTCTTTCAGTTCCTAGCTGCTCCAGGCCGCATGGCTCTTACCAACTACATCGGGCAGTCATTGGTCGGCATCTTCCTTTTCTATGGAATAGGCCTCGGGCTGGGTGCATCGTTCGGACTCGTCACGATAGAACTGATGGCCCTTGTTGTTTTCCTGCTCCAGGTCCTCTTTAGCGACCTTTGGCTTCGCTACTTCCGATTCGGTCCTCTTGAATGGCTGTGGCGAGTCCTTACCTATGGCAAGGTATTCTCCTTCCGCAATTAAAGTTCTGAATGGTCTGTAAAAACAAAGCGTGCTTCCTGTTGGAAACACGCTTGTTCTGCAAATCAAGGATGGACCTTGTAGTTACTTCACCTTTGCCACGATAGCCTTGAAGGCTTCGGGATGGTTCATGGCGAGGTCAGCCAGCACTTTGCGATTGATTTCGATACCTGCCTTATGCAGGAGACCCATCAACTGAGAGTAGCTGAGACCCTCCAGGCGAGCGGCTGCGTTGATACGCTGAATCCACAGGGCGCGGAAGTTACGCTTTTTGTTGCGACGGTCGCGGAAAGCGTAGGTCAGACCCTTCTCCCAAGTGTTCTTGGCAACGGTCCACACGTTCTTACGGGCACCAAAGTAACCTCTGGTGAGACCCAGAATCTTTTTTCTCTTAGCTCTTGAAGCTACATGATTTACTGATCTTGGCATAATTTTTTTCTGTTTTGAATGTTAGCGCCGTCTCAATAGACGAACTTAGGGCTAAGCATTCGGTTAATAACTGAAGTTAAAAACTCTTTCTCTGACTCAGGGGATTAACGGTTGCAGAGGAGGTCGCGAACCTGCTTCATGTTGGCAGAAACCACGATGGCACTGTGATCCAGGTTCCTCTTCTGTTTCTTTGTCTTCTTTGTCAGAATGTGGCTGTGGTAGGCGTGATGACGCTTTACCTTGCCGGTTCCGGTCAGGACGAATCTCTTCTTCGCGCCGGAGTTAGTCTTTACTTTTGGCATAATTGTTTTTTTGAATTTAATTATTAATTGTTACTATATGATGTGGCAACGCATATACCAGGGCGTTACGCACGATCTTTCTTTATTGTTTAATCGTCAAAATCCTCGCCTTCTACCTTGGGACCTGTGTATTCCTTACGGGCTTTCTGTTGCGGTGCCTTCTTCTCACGTGGTTGTACGGGCAATATTTCCTCAGCAGTGCTCTCAAGTATCTTTTTTGCTCCGGGATTCTGTTTCTTGGGAGCAATGAACATAATCATACGCTTTCCCTCAAGCTGTGGCATTTGCTCAACTTTTCCATAGTCTTCAAGGTCAGCAGCAAAACGTAGCAATAAAACCTCGCCTTGTTCTTTGAAGAGAATGCTACGTCCCTTAAAGAAAACATAGGCTTTTACTTTATCTCCATCGGAAAGGAAACCGCGGGCATGTTTTAGTTTGAAGTTGTAGTCGTGATCGTCTGTTTGTGGCCCAAATCGTATTTCTTTGACATCCACTTTCACCTGCTTGGCCTTCATTTCCTTCTGATGCTTCTTCTGCTGATATAGAAATTTGCTATAGTCAATGAGCCTGCAAACAGGCGGAACTGCGTTTGGTGAAATTTCAACCAGATCTACGCCGCGCTGTTCTGCCATTTGTATGGCCTTAAAGGTGGGGAGTACTGTGGACTCGATGCCGTCTCCGACGATTCGAACCTCGCGAACACGAATCTGCTCGTTTACGCGATACTGAAACTTTGCGTTGTCTTTCTTCATTAATATTTTTAAAATCGGGTGCAAATTTAATACTTTTCTGTCATATTTCGCACCTCTTCTTGAATTTTATTTGCAAAATCCTCAAATTTTAGGACGCCTTGCTCTCCTCCGCCTTGTCTGCGGAAGCTTACGGTACCATCTGTCTGCTCTTTTTCACCGACGATGAGCATGTATGGAATACGTTTGAGTTCGTTGTCGCGAATTTTGCGGCCGATTTTCTCATTGCGGTCATCCAAGATTGCACGCACGCCGTTTTCATCATAATAGCGAAGGAGCTTTTGGGCATATTCGTTGTACTTCTCACTAACTGGCAGAATAGCAACTTGGTCGGGGCAGAGCCACAAAGGGAAGTGACCTGCTGTATGCTCAATGAGTACGGCTACAAACCGTTCCATACTGCCGAAAGGAGCACGGTGAATCATGACGGGACGATGCTTCTGGTTATCCTCGCCTACATATTCGAGTTGGAAGCGTTCGGGGAGGTTGTAATCTACCTGAATGGTACCTAACTGCCAACGACGACCAAGGGCATCCTTGACCATAAAGTCAAGCTTGGGACCATAAAAGGCTGCTTCGCCTAATTCAGTGGTGGTCTTCAAACCTTTCTCCTGACAAGCTTCGATGATAGCACGCTCTGCTTGTTCCCATACCTCGTCAGAACCAATGTACTTTTCCTTGTCGTTGGGGTCGCGAAGGCTAATTTGTGCTTCAAAGTTATCGAACTTTAAAGCACCAAAAATAATCTGTATGATTTCCATCACACGAATAAACTCGTCCTTCACTTGGTCGGGGCGGCAGAAAATGTGAGCGTCGTCCTGCGTGAAACTGCGTACGCGGGTGAGACCATGCAATTCGCCACTCTGCTCATAGCGGTAAACTGTTCCAAATTCAGCGCAACGGAACGGCAGATCTTTGTAGCTGCGAGGCTTCCAAGCGTAAATTTGGCAGTGGTGAGGGCAGTTCATGGGCTTCAGGAGATATTCCTCACCTTCTTCGGGGGTGTGAATCGGCTGGAAACTGTCTTTGCCGTAGTGATCCCAGTGTCCGCTGGTTACATAGAGGTTTTTGCCACCGATATGGGGTGTCATCACCTGTTCATATCCATAACGTTTCTGAATTTTCTTAAGGAAGTCCTCCAAACGCAGGCGTAGAGCAGTTCCTTTGGGAAGCCACATAGGCAGTCCCTTGCCCACTAGGTCGCTGAACATAAAGAGTTCCATATCCTTGCCGATACGGCGATGGTCACGCTTTTTGGCTTCTTCCAAGAGTACCAGATATTCGTCGAGCATTTTCTTCTTTGGGAAGGAAATACCATAGAGGCGTGTCATTTGTGGACGCTTTTCGTCACCGCGCCAGTAGGCTGCACTGACTGAAAGCACCTTGACTGCCTTGATAGGAGCAGTGGTCATCAAATGCGGTCCACGGCAGAGGTCTGTAAAAGCTCCCTGTGTATAAGTGGTAATGTGGCCATCCTCAAGGTCGGCGATAAGTTCATTCTTGTAGCTTTGTCCCTTTTCTCCAAAGAACTTCAAGGCACCATCTTTGCTGATATCTTGGCGAACGAGGGCTTCCTTGCGTTGTACCAACTCCATCATTTTCTTTTCAATCTCCTCGAAATTACTTTCGCGGATAACAGTACCCTCAGCCGGCATGACATCATAATAGAAACCATTCTCAATGGCAGGTCCTATGCCGAACTGTATGCCAGGATAGAGTTCCTGAAGGGCTTCGGCCATAAGGTGTGCACTGGTATGCCAGAAGGCGTGTTTGCCCTCAGCATCATCCCACTTATAAAGCACAACGGAAGCATCATCCGTAATAGGACGGTTCAGTTCTATTGTTTCACCATTCACTCCACATGCCAGCACATCCTGCGCCAGGCGCGTTGATATGCTCTCGGCAATCTGTAAACCGGTTACTCCTGATTCGTATTCACGTATGGAGCCATCGGGAAAAGTAATCTTAATCATATCTTTTGGTCGTTTTTATTTACTTGCTTGATTTTGAGCGTGCAAAATTACAAAAAAATGTTCTTATTACATACATTTTTCTCTACAGAAATTGTCTATTTCCTTTATTTTTTCTGGATTGAGTGTCTTTTTATCAAGTTATAAGCCGAATAAATGCCATATTCGCCTGCTTGACTGAGGTCACTCAATCCTTCTTCAGTTTTTCCGGTAATTAAGTAAATCACGCCACGGCTGTAATATGCTTCGGGGAAATGTTCATCTTCATCAAGCGCTTTGGTGAATGCCTCGATGGCAGAGCTGTAGTCGGCAAGTTGAACGTGGATGAATCCTTGGTTGTAATACAGGCATGGCATGTCGGGTTGAAGTTCAGCTGCACGGGAATAATCTTGTAGTACCATTAGGTGGCCCAATCTAAGATCTGAGGCAGAGGTTGTCTGGCGAGAAACCTCTAACTGTGCATAGCGGCACTGAGCCCTGAGCATTAAGGCTATGACATGTTTCCCGTTGTGCGCGAGTAGATCGTTTAGGTCCGCAATGCAGTTTTCAAAGTCGCGGACATGATAATAGTCCATGGCACGTTGCAATAATAAGTCTGTGTTTCCTGGAGTTTCTTCCAACTGGCTGGTCGCTTGGCTGATTCGGTCGAAAAACTTTCTGATGTCTTCTTCCTGCGTACTGGCTTCATTAATGGTCAGATATAGAGTTTCTGGCAACAGGTGGTTTGCATTCAAGTCATCGAGTTGTTTGCTGTAGGGCACGTAGAGACGAAGTTCGGAAGGCATGCTGTTATAGGTTAGCACATAAAGAGGTTCCACTTTCAGCTCTGTCTGACGATTCTGCACTAGTCCTCGGTATTCGTTTGCATATTCGTTTTCAGCTTCCTGAACGTCTTCTTCAACCAATTTGTCGTATTCGTCAATGTTGTGTTCACTCTTTTTACGTGTTTTTCCGCTTGCATGGTATGTACCAGATGAAACGGCCATACGGGCTTGGAGTATTTTGAACTCATCGCGTTCAGCACCGTAGTTATCACCTATTTTGCGTCTTATCTCTGCACGTTTACGATAGCCTTCCCAGAATTCAGGATAGTCTTTGATAACTGCGCTGATATCTTTAATCGCTTCATTGTAGTTGCCGATATTGTCGTAAAGCAGGGCTCGGTTAAACAGAGCGATTGTATTATCTGGCTCTTGCTTTAGGACAAAATCGAAATCCTCTATTGCTTGGTTGTCTTCGCCTACTTGTGCACGTAATAGGCCCCGATTAAAATGAGCTAAGTAATTATTTGGATCAGCCTCTAATGCCGCATCATAGTCTGACATGGCACCACGTAAATTGTCCTGATAATATCGAGCCAGAGCACGGTTTACGTACAAACCGGCACTTCGAGGTGTCTGCACGATGGCCTTATCTAATGATGCCTCAGCCTCGGCAAACTCCTTCCGGCTGGCTTGCATCATAGCTTTCATGTTCCATGCAGGACCTTCGAACGCGTTGACTTCTATGGCATGATCTACCCACTTTTCGGCTGTGATGGAGTCGCCTCGTGAGAAAGCGACCTGTGCCTTCATGGTGTATTCCTTTGCTTCCTTTGGCCATTTGTGTATCATCTCGTCCAAGGCGGAGTCGGCTCGCTCATACTCCTTCAATTCCATTTGGCAGATGACCATATTATGCCAGCTATTGTGATCGTCAGGGTTGATGCTAAGTGCTTTGGCATAGTCTGCTTCAGCCAACTCATATCGTTGACGGTTTATGCGGCAAAAAGCACGCAGTACAAAATATTCGGCCATGTATGGATTGCGTTCCACGGCATTATCGCAGTCTATTTCCGCACCTTGATGATCTTCCAGGTAATATTTTGCCAAGGCACGATAGTAATAAGGTTCTGCCAACCACGGCTTGGCGTTGACAATCATGTTGAAGCGCTGTATGGCTAAGACGTAGTCCTCATAGTATAATGCATTTCGGCCCATCAGCATCATTCTGTCCGTATTGATTTGGGCCGTCAGTTGCGTACCATTAGCCAAAGGCAGAAGGCATACAAAAAGCAATATAAGCCGACTGAGGTATCTCATCAGTACGTCTTTATCTGCGAGGCTTTACTTTGTAGTTGCATTCAAAGCGTCCGTTTGCAATGGATTGCAATTTCTTGTGAGTCAATTGTCTGCGCAGACCTTTTAAGTGGTCTGTGAAAACTATGCCGTCAAGGTGGTCTATTTCGTGTTGCAAGACGCGAGCCAGGTAGCCGCCAATCCATTCATCGTGTTCTTGGAATTGCTCGTCTTGATAGGAGACACGTATGCGTGTGGGGCGCTTTACTTTCTCGTGGATGCCGGGTAGCGATAGGCATCCCTCTTCTTGTACGTCTGTTTCCGAGTCGTCAACCTCCTCTATGTATGGGTTGATATATGTTTTAATAAAACCTTTATATTCGGGTAGGTCGTCGCTAATAATGTCCAGGTTGACTATAACCAGACGAATGCTTAACCCCACTTGTGGAGCTGCTAAGCCAATGCCTTCACTTCGCTCCAAAGTGTCATACATATCTTGAATCAACTGCTTCAGTTCTGGGTAGTCAGGCTCAATGTCTTCGGCCACGTTACGCAGTACTGATTGGCCATAGGTGTAAATTGGTAGTATCATTCAAAATGTTAAATGTTTGTATTCTGCTTCTCTCTCTGTCTCTGTGACTCCATCCATCCTTGTAGAATGATGGTGGCACTGATTTCATCCACGAGGGCTTTGTTCTGGCGGGCTTTGCGGCTGATGCCGCTCTCCAGCATTGTACGGTGGGCCATTACACTTGTATAACGTTCATCCCACAATTCCACAGGTATTTGTGGAAAGACTTTGTTCAGACGGTCCACAAAGGACATTACTCGTTTGAGATTTTCGCTGTCAAGCCCGTTTGTCTGCTTCGGAAGTCCCACAATGAATCGCTCCACGTTTTCGGTTGCCAGGTATCCCTTTAACCAGTTTTCCAAACGTGGCGTTTCCACTGTAGTCAACCCTCCTGCTATGATTTGCAAAGGGTCCGTCACAGCTATTCCCGTGCGACGGACCCCGTAGTCTATTGACAATATTCTGCCCACCTATATTATATAAGGTACGCGAATTGTGAATTTATTTCTGATATAACAGCCAGGCGCCAGGATATTGGCCTTCCAATGCTGCACGGCTCTGGGCAGCCTCGCCCTTCGTGTCATAGCTTGTTGCCACTACACGATACATGGTACCATTGGATGTGGTAGCCTGCAATACACGGGGATTGTAGCCCTTACCTGCTAGAGATTTGCTCAAACCTTCAGCATTTGCCTTTACACCGAAACTACCTACTACAACACTATAGGCCTTCAGGGCGGAGCCCGAAATCAGAGTTACATTCTCTGTACGCACATTTACATTGCTGTAGTCGTTTGCTGGAGCGGTTTGCTGTGGTGTAACGGTTGTTACTGTGGTCACAGGAGTCGTGGTCTGAACAGGAGTCGTGGGCTGTACAACAGCTGTTTGCTGGGCCTTGGCCTTCTCATAAGCTTTCTTGTAAGCACTCTCCTTGCTTTTGCAGGATGTCATGGCGAAAACTGCACAAATGGCAGCGCCCATCACTAATGTTTTTTTCATACTTGATTTGTTTAATTCTTATTTGGTTTTGTACATTACGCTTATTTTGCTGCAAAGATAGCCATATTTCTTTAGGTAAACAACAAAATTCATACAAAAAAACGTTAAAATCAATAATATTTTCAATAAAATAGACTTGTTATCAGAAAAAAAGGCTAATTTTGCACCAGATACAAACTATAAAATGTAATTTTGACATGAGAGCTTTAAATTATTTGGTTGCTTTTTTGGGTGGTGCCGCTATTGGCACTGCTTGTGGTTTACTCTTTGCCCCAGAGAAGGGTAGTGATTTACGCGAAAAGATTGCAGAAGCTTTACGCAAACGTGGCATCCGTCTAAACCGTAAAGAGATGGACAGCCTTATTGATGAAATTGCTGAAGAATTGCAGTCCACGACAAATACAGAAGAATAATTCATCCCAATTTCATTAATGGCTGCCACTGGCAATTATACAGAGAACTTCAGTGAGCTTTTGCATGAAGTGAAGCGTTATGTGGGCTTGCAGAAGTCTTTCATAATGCTAGATACGGCGGATAAGCTGACTGTCATCTTATCTACTGTAGCTATTGCTGTCGTCTGTTTCGTCATAGGTGCCATGATCCTTTTTTTCCTAACCTTTGCGTTGGCATATTGGATTGGCCAGATGACTGACAACATGGCCTTTGGTTTTCTTTGTATTGCAGCAATACAATTGATATTGCTCTTGATCGCTTGGAGAAAGAGAAACGACTGGATTATTCAGCCCTTGGCACGTATGATGGCACGTATATTCTACAATCAAGAACAAGAAGAAGATGAACAAGGCAGACCAGATTAATAGCCAAATTGATGCTTTGGCAGCTATACGTCGCGAGAAGGAATATATCCGCTCTCAGTTGAGGTCATCTAACAAGAAGATCAGTGCCGTTTCGCAACGGATATTTGAACCTGTGCCAGCCACTTCTAATCGTATTGTTGGGGTGAGTCGTTTGGTGAGTAATGGATTGGCAGTCTATGAAGGGCTCCGCATGGGCTCTGGTTTTATTCGGGCTGTACGTACATTCTTTCGTCGTAGGAAATAATTCGAGAATCATGCCCTTCTTCCTTTTATAAGAAAGAGGGGCTTTTTTTATGTTATGAGGATGATTTTGATATGTGACATCCTACCTATTTTACAACTTTTGGTGTCCAGCTCTTGAAAAATCTTAGCACTTTCTTTTGGTCATATCCCTCTCCCTCCTCCAAGAAACTGGAATCTTGGATATGAAGCACTTTCCCATCTTCTTTTAACACGACAAATACGGGAAATCCGAATCGCGCGGGATTTCCAAGGCGTTTTAGCATAGCAGCTGTCTGTTCTGCTTTTTTCTCGCCAGATGATTTGCGCGGGTTGTAATTGACGTGAATATAGATGAAGTTCTCGTCTATTACCTTGCTTATAGCGGTGTCAGCTGTGATAAAGTCTGCAAAACGAAGACACCAGGGACACCAGTTCCCGCCGACTTGGCATATTACAAATTTTCCTTCCGAATTAGCTTTAGACAGCGCATTGTCTATCTGCTCCATAGGATTGATTTGTTCGTCATAGACTCCTTTTTTTGCACTTTGTGCTTGTGTCATCAGTGTTGCTAATGTCAGTATGACAGCAATGGTCCATCTTGTTTTCATATTGGTATAGTCTTATACATTCTGTCTTTTTCAGCATGCAAATATACAATAAATCTTAGTAAAAAGAATCGCATTCCCATATTTTTTTTGAATATATTTGGCAATTATAAGCAAAAACACTAACTTTGCTTCCGTTTTAGCATACGAGAAATGTTTCTTATATAATAATAATGTATTTAACCTGACACTGATATGAAAGACAAAACAATTTGCGGATGCATGCTTTTCCTTCTTTTACTATTTTGTGAAACAAGTATTACTGCTGGTGAGTGGAAGACAGGTGATTGGCCTGTTCTACGTGTTTATGACAGCGCCCATTTGCATGAAATAGCCCTACCTTTAGGGGGCATTGGTACTGGAACCGTGTCTTTGGGCGGACGTGGAGAACTGCGCGACTGGGAGATTATGAATGTGCCAGGTAAGGGATTCAGCACAGTGATGAAGAGTAACAACACGCCTTTCTTCACCATTTTTGTTAAACCGCATGGAGCGGAACCTGTTACTTCTATGCTGGCCGGCCCGCTTTATGATGATGAATATCTTGATTGTGAAGGCCGCCCAGCCAATAATTTTGGTCTGCCTCGATTTGAGAATGCCTCGTTTAGTGCAGCCTATCCTTTTGGACAGGTATTCCTTCGTGATAGTGCTATTCCTGTGTCTGTTTGTATCAAAGGGTTCAACCCTCTTATTCCATGTAATACGGATGATAGTAGCTTACCCGTGGCTGTACTTTCTTACGAAGTTACCAACATGGGACAGCAACCTGTTGAAGTCTCAGTATGCGGATCGTTGCGTAACTTCATAGGTCAAGACGGTAGCCGCTTTAACTCAAATGGCGCAGAATATTATCCTTATGGAGCAAACAAGAACAAGAATGAGTTTCGTCAGCAAAATGGACTGAAGGGTATTTTCTATTTCAGTGACGGTGTGGATAAGGGAGATCAGGCTTGGGGCACTATGGCCCTGACTACCGACGCTACTGGTGAGGTAACTTATCGTACTTGCTCAAAACCCAACCATTGGGAGAATGCCATCCTGAACTTTTGGGATGATTTTAGTGCCGATGGCCTTCTTACACAAAAAGAATGGCCTTTGGAAAACGATCCATTGGCTTCGTTGGCTGTGAAGAAAAAAATTGCACCAGGCAAGACGGAGACCTTCAATTTCTTCCTGACATGGAATTTCCCAAATCGCAAGGCATGGGCCTCAGTCGTTGTGGGTAACTACTATAGTCAACTCTATAGCGATGCCTGGGATGCAGCAGAGAAGATTGTGCCTAGAATTCCGGAATTGGAACAGGGGACGCTTCGTTTCGTGAACGCATTGCTGCAGAGTACTTATCCAGACGTAGTGAAGGAAGCTGCTCTCTTCAACCTGAACGTCTTGCGTTCGCAGACCGTCTTTCGTTTGCCCAGTGGCCATTTAATGGGCTGGGAGGGCGTACGAGATAGGGTAGGGTCGTGTATGGGTAGCTGTACCCATGTTTGGAATTACGAGGTTGCCACACCTTTCCTTTTTGGCGACTTGGCACGTACAATGCGCGATGTGGAGTTCAACTATGCGCTGCGGGAAGATAACGGGCTTATGAATTTCCGCGCTGCCCTGCCTTTGTCAAGTGCGGCTGATGGGAGTAGTGCTGCAGCCGACGGGCAGATGGGTTGCATAATGAAGTTCTATCGCGAATGGCAACTGTCAGGCGACAATGCCTTCTTGAGCGACAATTGGGAGCATGTGAAGAAAGCACTTTCTTACGCTTGGGTAGAGAAAGGATGGGACGGCAATCAAGATGGAGTGATGGAAGGCTCTCAGCATAATACGATGGACGTAAACTATTTTGGCCCAAATCCCCAGATGGGCTTCTGGTATATGGGTGCTCTGCGTGCTGCTGAGGAAATGGCGCTTGCAATGAAGGACAAAGTGTTTGCCCGCAAGTGCCGTACTCTTTTTGAAAAAGGAAGTGCGTGGATGGACGCAAATCTTTTCAATGGCGAATATTATGAACATAAGATTACTGACCCTCAGACTTTCGAGTATCTTGATATGGACGACCCAAATACAAAGATTCCTGATTTTCAGCTGGGGCGTGGCTGTTTGGTGGATCAGCTCGTTGGACAGTATATGGCCCACATTTGCGGCTTAGGCTATTTGGGCAGCAAGGAGCACATTCAGACTACTCTGCATAGTATCATGAAGTATAACTTCTTGCCTAACTTCAGTCGCCATTTCAACAATATGCGAAGTTACGTTTTGGGCAAGGAAGCCGGATTGCTGATGGCTGCTTGGCCAAAAGGCCGCTTGGAAGTGCCATTCCCTTATTTCCCGGAGTCAATGACTGGCTTCGAGTATTGCGCTGCTGTTGGTATGATTTATGAGGGGATGGAGGCTGATGGCCTGAAGTGTATCCAAGCTATTCGTAACCGCTTCGACGGCTCAAAGCGCAATCCGTTCAGCGAACCGGAGTGCGGTCACCACTATGCTCGTTCTATGGCCAGTTGGGCCAGTTTGCTGGCATTGAGTGGCTTCCATTATTCAGGTGTTGAGGGTTCGATGTCCTTCACAGCCAAGCCTGGCACCTATTTCTGGAGCAACGGTTATGCCTGGGGAACCTGCCAGGTAAAAGCCGGTGGCGGTTTCGTTCTCAGCGTGCTGAAGGGCTCGTTGCGTCTGAACAGGCTCTCCATTGGCGAGAAGGTCTATAAGTTCAAGAATAAGACGATAGGCGAAGATGAACGTCTGACCGACTAATTGCGCCTGACTTCCCTACTTGAACAATCCGTTCTCAATCAGCCTTTCTTTGATGAGGAACAGGTGAGACGCGTATCCCGACCATGTTGGGGTTATATTGCAGTCGCCCATTCTTAAGATGAGGATCTTAACGACTTGTGGAAGGTCCTCGGTTGAAGTGCTGTCGTCCAAGGTCAGGGTTTTGGGTAACTGGTCCATCCTCTCCTGGAACCATTTAATCAAATCCTTAATTTCCTCGGGGGTGTATTGTGGTTTAAAAGTATGAATGATTTTCATTATTGCCAAAATCTCCGTTCAGTTCTTCTTCAATAGACCTGGTTCCATCCGGCTGCTCTGTACCACGAAGTGTTCTTGAAGTATAGATTCCAGTTGTAGGTCAGTCTTTCATATATCTTTTCGGGCACAAACAAGGAGATTCCCGAGTAGTCTTCGCTTTCGGACAGTTTGTTATGGGTGCCGGGGAAAATGCTGTCCCAATACGATGTCGCCTTCTGGAAAGGCACAGCGCGGTTGAGCACCTGCAGCCAGTCCTCATACATGTCTTCGTCGAGATACTTGTGCATGAATCCTTTCATGTCGTAGGCGCGGGGCCGCCATTTGTAATCGCCGGTAAAGGGCCCGTAGTTATGAATTCCGGTCAGGTCTACATAGTTCCCGTTTTGGTAGATGGCTGGCAGACAGGCTGCAGTCTTACGTGTAAGGGCCTCCAGTTCCAGACAGTCTATAACGGAGAGTGCGATTCCGCTGTTGGGCGGCAGATAATACTGGTAGTACTGTTCGGCAATGCCTATCGCGTCGCCTTTCACCATGGACTCCATGATGTGGGCGTAAGGAGCGCCGTGAATTGGAATCTCTGCGACTGATCCGATGAGGTAGTCGGCTACTTTACGCAGTTCGTAGGCCACCTCAATACTCTGCATGAAGCAGGCGTCAAAGAGGATATAATCCAAGTGCGGCAGTTGCTCCAGGGTCCATCGCAAGGCGCTTATCTCCATTCGCGAGCCAGTATTAGTAGACCCGCTGTTTTTGTTGTTGTCTACGCCGAAGGAACGCCTCCGTCCTTTGGATTCCGATTCCTGTGCCAAAGTGTTTGAGCCCTCTGGGTCCGACACCCATCCGCTGGCGTGTGACCAGAGCACTAAGCCGTAGTGGCGGGCCGGGAACTCATTGATGATGTCTTTCAGAGTATTCAGCATCACGATGGAGTCTGTACTGGTTTGTTCCTTCGTGTAGCTGCGCCATATCTGGACACCGTCCTTTTGCGACATCTGGTAGATGACGGGCAGCTTGTCGTCGTCCTTATATAGAATAAGGTTATGGTTCTTTGTCACATGACCAATGCCCTGCACCATTTCCAGGGAATCATAACGGCAGATCTTGCTGAGGGTATTCTCGGCAGCCATATATACGATGACCGTCCGCTCTACGGTATCCTTTTTTTTGTTGTCGGGCTCATCGGAGTTGTGATGGCAGGATGCCGTTATGAAAGCGGCCAGCAGTATTGCGAAATAAACAAATATCCTTTTCATGCCTGCAAAGATACGAATAAGCGAGAGATAATGCAAATAAAACAAGGTTTTAATTTGCTTATCCGAGCGAAATGAAGATGCATTGGGGGAAAAGCCAAATCAATTAGAGCTTCTCCGAGTCGAGAACGAAGAAGAGCGCAGGTAAAATAAGATGCGTTCCCCGTCGCTTCGGTGGGTAACGGAAAACAACGGCGTTGTCTTGCCTTTCCTACACCGATGTTCTGCCGGAACAACGGCGTTGTTTTTCCCTTCCTCCGCCGGTGTCCTGCCGGACCGGCGGCGTTGCCCTTCCCTTCCTTCCCCGCCGTTTCCCGCCTTCGCCTCCGGCCCCTTTTTTTTGCGCGAGGCGGGTCTTGCACGACTTATACCCGGGTCTTTCAATCGCGCGCGCGTATTATATAATAATGTGCAGAAAGTTTTTTTTGCGTTAAATTGCAAAAAAGTTTGGATAATATTTGGCTGTCCGGAAAAGTCGCCGTACCTTTGCACCCGCAAAACAGAGGACGTCTGTGGGCGTCCCGGTGTTTTCTGCGCCGAATGCGGCGCTCGTTCATTGACATGATTCCATAGACAATAG
>JAILKU010000132.1 GCA_024693505.1 Bacteroidaceae bacterium
GGTGCGCGTGGATCTTTATAATGTAAAGGGAAAAATCTATTTCGGCGAGATGACCTTCTTCGCTTTCTCGGGCATGAACAACCACTTTACTACCAAGTTCCAGCGGATGATTGGCGACAGGATTAAGCTGCCAAAAGGGAAGGAGGAATGAGAAAGGAAATCCTCATTTCTCATTCCTCTTCCTCATTTCTCGTTTTTTTTGCGGGCTCCAAAGCTTGAAAGATGCTCCTGGCATAGGTATCCTTGTCGAACTGTTTGGCCCGTTCAACGGATGCGGCCGCCATCTGTTGACGCTTTTCGGGGTGCTCGTAGAGGTCGAGGATGGCCGAGACGAGGTTGTTCACAATATCATGGCGTTCAACAATGGTGGCAACTCCCTCACAAATCTCGGGTATGCCGCCGCTGCGTGTCGTGACGAGAGGCAGCCCTACAGCCATCGCTTCAACGATAGTCAGTCCGAAAGGCTCCTCCCACATCGAGGGCAGGACAGCAATGTCGGCCAGGTGCAGGTAGGAGGACACCTGAGGGTAAGGGACGAACCCAGTGAAGAAAATCTTGTCTTCTATGCTTTTGGCCTTTTCTCTTAGGGAAAGGATAAAGGCATTCTCGCATTTAGCATCGTTGAAGAAAGAACTGCCGAGAATCAATAGCCTTAAGCTGGGAATGCGCTTCAGCAGCAGCGCAGTGGCATCAATCAGCTCGGATATGCCTTTCTCTGGATTGATGCGTCCGCTGTATACCATGACAAAGTCTTCGTCGGAAAAGCCAACATCCTTTCGCTTGACGGCACCTGTAGCATTGGCGTGAAACTGTGCCAGGTCAATGCCATTGTAGACGGTGCGGATTTTACTGCTGGGGTGAATGGTGGAAACCCTGCCTTTGACAAAGTCAGAGACGGTAAGAATCTTGGAGAGACTGCTGAATATCACGTCATGCTGCCGGCTGTCGGCATTGAGAAGGTCATTGTGAAGATGGAGCATGAGGTTGTGGTAGCCCCTCTGCGATAGCTTCAGTGCATGGCCGGGACTGTTCTCTAACAGAATAATGTCGTAATTCTGCTTCTTCAAATGGGCAAACACCTTTTCAAAATAATACTCAATAAAGTGGTTGTAGTATTCACCGCGATGCCGTTTCCCATAGAATCGTCGGGCTATCCTTGCTCTGAGGCTCGTGACATCGATGAAGACATAGCGGTTGACGTCGGACTTCAGCGCCGGATGGGTTTTCACTTTGGGATGCCACGGACTATACACCGTGATGTCATGCAGCCTTTCCTTGTCATTATGCTCCAAGTAGAAGTCAATCAGATTCTCAACTGCTCCTCCCTGTACGGCAGGGATAGGCAGCATTCCACAAGTAATAATGGCAATCCTCATAGTGGCTTGGGTGTTATGAGTTTGTTAGTTTCTTACTCTTCTCCGGATGATTATCATCTCGCCTGAAACTTGCTGAACTTCCATAGGACGCGGTCTTTCCACCGGTAATACAGAGTGACCACCCAACGGTTGCGGCAGAGCCAGCGCAGACGGAGGACGGCGCAATGCTTCGGGTAGTCGATGATGGCGTTGGGCGTCACCAGGAAGTGGCTATAGTCCGTCACCTTGTCCTTCATAAAGCCTCGGTGCTGGAAATGGGCATAGAGCGACTCTCGCCTCTCCATCTTCCCATGGTGGAAACGAATCATGTAGAGCTTGTTGTCGACATGCTCGAAGACGACTTGCTTCCAGCCGCGGGTAAGGCTGTTGAAATGATACGACTGCTTGGGCTTCGAGGCATTGTCGAACGGCCATTCCAGCCAGCTGTCTTCCGGACGGCAGTCGCGCCACTTGTCGCTGCAGCCCTTATAGCCATATTCGTCGAAGAAAGTAATCCTGCTTGTGGTGAAAGCATCCTGATAGTTCTGGTAGCCATCGACCTGTTTCATGAAATAGGTCGTGGCATCCTCGTCGTTGCGAAGCAAAGTCAGGTGCCCCCAGCCAAACAGGAATTGTCGCGACAAAGCGTCTTCGGTGAGGAAAGTGCGCATGTCGCCAAAGACTAAGTCGAGATCGCCAAAGCCCCAGAAGTCATAGCCCTTGATATAGTCGCGCAGGATATGTCCGTAGGCCTGCTTGTACTCGCAGAGCTTGTACGGGCGGTCGAGCACTATGGGGAAGTCGAACGCCCTTTCGGCAATCTTCCGGAAGTCGCTGAACTGCATCTTATGCACGATGATGTTCTTGGCCGGTTCCACGTCAGCATCGGTAAAGAACATGAAGTCTACCGACTCATTGCTTAGTGCCGAGGCCCGCCACATGCCATATTGTACGGGCAGGGTGCCAAAGTAGGGGTATATGATGACGATGGACTTCATTGCGGTTTGATAAAGGTGATGCGTTGCAGAACGTGGTAGACGGCGGGCTTCCTGGCCACGAAGTACTTCATGCCCTTAGTGCACAGGAAGAGCAGGACGAAATAGAGGGCAAGCAGAGGGATGGTGATGGCAGCGCCATAGACTATCAGCGGCAGGAACGAGTGGGAGTGGTGACTGATGACCGCCTCTTTTAGCCATAGCGACAGGACGGCGAAGATGGTGAAGAGGAGGTAGTAGGGGGTCATGCCTCGCCAATACTCCCAGACACTCTTGTGGAATCCCTGCGAGAACAGGTAGTAGGGCTTCCAGAACGAGCTGATCAGGCCAAAGCTGATGATCTTGCCCAGCAGGATGCCCACGATGCCGTACGTCGGGGCAAGCAGAAGCGTCACGGAAAGGTTGATGACCAGCTCTGCCCAGTTGGCCCACACGTCGGAGAACAGTCCTGCCGACCCCAAATAGATATACACCGCCGCACTCTGATATCGGATGAAGAGGTTGGTGATGAGCAGGATGACAATCATCTCCTCCAGTTGGTACTGCTCTCCCAGCCAGCAGCCTATGAACGGCTGGAGGAGCATCATCAGGGAGAAGATGATGATGCCGAGAATGAAGAAGCGCACGGCGGTCAGCTCCCAGTAGATCTTCATGATGTTGCGCTCGTTGCCCTCAGCCAGCAGGTTGCCCACGCCAGCGCTCAGCCCCTCCGACAGGATGTTCACCAGAACGTTGAGCTTGTTCACAATCATGGTGTAGTTGCCGAAGTAGGCCACCTTCGTCACCGAGACGAAGGCACCCACCAGAATCTCATCGCTCTTGTACAAAATGAGATCCTTCATCTTCTGGATGAAGATCTGGCGCGTCTTCTTCAGCACCTCAGGATATTTCTTCAGGTTGCGCCTGCCAGCCTTGAGGTCTACCCGAAGCCAGGGATAGAGTTGCTTGATGCGGTAGTTGAACACCACGATGCCGATGGTAGTGAAGACCAGTCCTACCACCACCCACAGCCACAGGTTGCGATAGTAGTATGCCAGCAGAATCTGCACAAGGCTCTGCGCAATGCTGATAGTCTGGAAATAGGCACTGACGAGATACTGCTTCTGATTCGCCGTCACCAGCAGCTGCTTGTAGTTGAAGATATAGCCTGCCACCGACGAGCCCAGGAACGCATAGAACGCAAAGTAGACCAGCGGCAAGCCCGCTCCCAGCTGGCCAAACCACCAGGGGAAGAAACAACTCACCACCATTCCACAACCCAGGATGACGAAGCCGATGCAGCGATAGAGGAACGCCAGCATCGACATCACCTCGTTAATCCGCTCGTGGTTGTCCTCCTGCAACGGCTTGTAGAGGAAATATACAATGCTGGTGCCAATGCCAAGCTCAGCAACGCTGAGGAAGCTCATGATGTTCATCAGCATACCCGTAAGGCCAATGAACTCGGCGCCTAAGCAGTCGAGGAAAACCTTGCGTGAGAAAAAAGCCAGTACCAAGGAGAGTACGTAGAACAACATACCCACCTTGATATTCATAACGCTTCTGTGCACCCTCTCACCCATGATTCAATCTAAGCCCCCCTCAAAGACTCCCTCAACGACCTCCCCAAAACCCCTCCAAAGGAGGGGAGCCTACCCGCTTTGGGGGGGCGGCAGTTAATGGGCGGTTCTCCCCTCCTTTGGAGGGGTTGGGGGAGGCACTGCGGCTACAAAATTAGCAAATAAATTCTCAATAAAAACCGTTCTCTTTTATTTTTTGGATTATTTAACGGGGAAATAAGGAAAGAGGAGCCAGCTTTTCAGTTTTTATGCTTACCTTTGCACCGGCAGGCCATGAGCTTTCCAGTGCTACTCGAATGACTAATCGCATTTAGAAACATGAAAGATAATAAAGTATCGTTTATCATCCTCAACTACAACACACCGCAGCTAACGAAAGATTGCGTGGAAAGCATCGAGAAGTATTATGGCGACAAGGAGCACGAAGTGGTTATCGTTGACAACAACAGCAAGAAAGAAAGCCTCGACATCTTGCTTTCTTTGCTTGATGGCGCTTCGTACAAACTGGTGAGAAGCCGCATCAATGCAGGTTTTGGACTTGGCAACATGCTCGGCGCCTTTCAGGCCGAGGGAGATTACTACTGCTTCCTCAACAGCGATGTGCAACTGGTTGAGGATTGTGTCACCCCTCTGGTTCAATACCTCTCTGAACATACCGAGGTGGGAACCATGACTCCCCAGCAATACCGCCCCGATGGAAGTCCTAGCTTTTCTTTCCGGCATGAACTCGGCCTGCGACATGCAATCTTCGGAGACCGCATTTTCGAGTGGCTGTTTCCAGGAAAATATCCCTCGCGAAGCAATTTCTCACGGACAGAACCCTTTGCGGTTCCTGAAATAAACGGCTGTTTCATGTTCTTTCCCGCAGATGTGTTCTGGCAGATAGGCGGATTCGATACCAACATCTTCCTCTACCATGAGGAATACGATATTGCCCAAAGACTTAAACGCCTGGGCTATAAGAACGTGGTCCATCCTGCAGTGCGCTTCCTACATTGCCGAGGAGCATCATCGAACGTGCAGAAGAAAGAAATACGTAAAGAGCGCTTTATCTCAAAGATATATGGCTACAGCAAGTACCATAGTCCTCTGATGACTTTACTGCTGTGCCTGCAGCAGTTCGTAACCAAGGCCCTTAACCCCAAGAACTGGTTCCTTATACCGGTATTCCTTGGCGGACAGACGCTTTCACGTTCCATGCGCCCATCAGTACGTGGCTACCTTAAGAACAAGAAATAGGCTGTAACAGGAATAGGACATCTCTTGCATAAGAAATACTGTCTTGGCCATGAAGTGGCTTGGCTCGATAATGAACCATGCAAGACGGGTGTGGACTGTGAATTTTCTTTACATCGATTTTTCTTCAAAAAGGGAAGGACAGCTTTGAGGGTGGAAAAGGACAGCTTTGAGGGTCAAAAAGCTGTCCTTTTCCACCCTCAAAGCTGTCCTTTTCCAAAACGCCCGTCGTGGGCGCACCCGGATTTTTCCGTGGCTGCCTTCCAAAGACCCGCATGACTGCATAAGCAAGAGTAAAACCAGTCATCCATATATCTTACAGACTCTGTAGAAGAAGAACGACAGGTTAGAGATGCCATGCAGTTCTGCACGGAAGCCCTTGATGCCAGAGCTCAGCGACTCTGCCGA
>JAILKU010000172.1 GCA_024693505.1 Bacteroidaceae bacterium
TCAAATGCATTTTTTGACTTGCCTGAGGAAAGATACTCTTCTATTATCGCAAGTCGTTTCTCATCTGTCATTTCTCCTCTTTGTCGCATACTGATACACTTTTTGAATTTCAAAAGTGTCAACTTATTCAGTACACGTCAGCTCCCTCTTTCCGTCGGGTAGAAGAACGGTAGAGGTTGGGTAGAGGATAAGTAGAAGTAAAGTAGATGGAGAATAGACGTAAAACAATATATAAGGACTTGAAAGGCAGCGATTTACGGGCTTTCAGTAGAGGTAGACTGTGATAATATCCCTTAGTAGTGGTCCCAACTTTTAGTTTTAGGGCAATTATAACAATAGTCTTATTTCCATTTTGCTGATAACTTTGCGATCGAATTAAGAATCGGTCACGTAGGTGCTTAGGGATTGCTGCCGGAGCTGCGGACGATGTCGCGCTGAAGGTCGAAGGGACGGTTGGCAAGGTGTACGTCGCTGACGGTGAAGTTGTGCACGCGGTGGCGCTCGTCATAGTCATCCACCCGCGATGGCATCAGGTGCTCGTCGGGCGTATCGGCATCTACGGTGATGTGGCTGAAGTGGACGTCGTCGATGCTGTTGCCGGGTGCGCGGTTGTACTTCGGGCTGAAGAGTACGCGCAGGTCGAAGATGCGGCCCTGCTGCACGCCCTCGATGCGAAGACTGTCGAAGCGTACGTCGCGGATGATGTTCTGGTCGCCGCACTGGACGGCCAGCAGGCCCTGCTCGCGCCCGTAGAGGATGTCGCAGTTGTGGATGCGCACACCGCTGAGTACCTCGCCTTGCTGCGCGCGGTCGTCGCCGTGGGTGCCTATGTTGACGGGGTGGGCCACGTCGGGCCAGAAGATGCAGCGGCTGATGTCGAAGTCCTCCGAGCCGCCCCAGTACCACCAGCGGTGGTTGTAGAGCGCTATGCAGTCGTCGCTGGTGCGCAGGAAGCAGTTCTCCACCCTTACGTGGCGACAGCACATGAGGTCGATGCCGTCGGTCCAGGAACGGGCCGAGAAGGACTTCAGGTTGCGGATGGTGATGTGCTCGCTCTGCCCTCCGAAGACGGTGTAGTGGGCGGGATTGAGCACTGTGATGCCATCGACTAGGACGTTCTTGGAATAGGTGATCTCGATGCCGCGCAGGGGGTGGTCCAGGATGCCGCGCCCCACGATGCGCACGTTCTCTGCGCGGTCCACGATGAGGCGTGCCTTCACGATGGCGCCGGGGGCGAGATAGACGGTGCAGTTGGAGGGTATCTTGATCTCCTCGCCGGGCAGGTCCTTGGGCTTGTGCACACCGGGACCGAAGTAAATGAGGCGGGCTCCCTCCACGAAGACGTCCTGGGAATTGGGTGCCACCCAGTCGATGGCCTTGGGCTCGGCGGGCGAGTGATGCTCCGAGAGCGGGGCGTTGACGAGCAGATGCAGGTTACGGAGGCGTTCGCCCCCGAATTCGATGCTGAGATACTCTGGTCTGTCGAGGCGCAGGACGACGGTGCTGTCCGTCTGTCGTGTGACCTGCAGCCTGCGGGAGTGGGGACGGACATCCACGGGAGCTGCCCGTTCGGCCCTCCGGTTGGTGATGCGAACCAGCACGGGTTCGGACATATCGAACTCGGCGAAGGCAGCCTGCTGTCGCTTGCGGGTATCCACGTCGCAGCGCAGCACGGGTACGGGTGTCCAGGGCTCATCGTCGGCTGAGACACGACGCACCTCTACGGCGTAGTCGGGATTGAGGACAGGCCCGTCCTTCTCCGGCAGGGGACTGATGGAGAAGGGCAGAGGAGCGGGGTTGAGGTCCTCGCGCACCAGGAACGTGGTGGGCACGCTGCCGTCGGAAAGGGCGTATCCGTTGCGGGAAAGGGCGCCCCGCGGCTCATACTCGTAGGTGTCGCCCTCCCGGCGCACGGGTTTCAGGTCCCAGTACTCGGGCCAGCAGTCCACGGTGCGGACCAGGCTGAGCTGCGGTGCATCCTTCAGGCGCAGAACGGGTTCGGAGGCGGCATCGTAGGGTCGCCGCCGGTTTACCTTATATATAATAGGCGAAGGCACAGGACTGAAGGCATCCACCTGGGTGCCCTGATAGAAGAGCAGCGTGCCGAAGCCGGGGTTATCACATGTAAAACCCGCCCCTTCGGGACGCACGAAGTGCCCGAGTGCAAGGCTGGTGGCGGGCATCTGCAGGTGGCGGCGCCCGACATAATGGTTGTAGGCTATCTCGAAGACGGCCCGCCACTGGCCCAAAGCGCCCTCCGACAGTACGTTCCAGTTGGAGTACTTGCCCGTCAGGTCCCGCCACGTCTGGAAGGGTACAGGCAAGCCCAGGTTGGCACGCGAGGTGTATTCGTAGCCCGCCAGCAGCCGGTTGTCCAGCTCCGCATAGAGGTCGTCACCCTGGCTCCAGGCCATCTCGCAGGTCTCGGCCAGCTGTCCGAGTCCCAGCATGACGTGGGCTTGGTCGCGTCCGCTCTCCTGGCACTGCCCGGTAGCAGCCAGGTAGTTGGGCAGCGAGCCGTTGTCTGCTCCGTGGCGATAGTAGTCCAGGGCGCGTTCGTACTGCTTCCTGTCGTTGCAGTAAATGGCAAGCGCCATCCGCATCTTGTTCACAGCGGCTCCCCAGTTGCCGTTGGCATAGGGCGAAAGGCGGTCGAACTCATCCAGCACAGGCAGGAAGGCACGTCGCAGCAAAGCTTCCGTGGCACGGGTGTCGGCCTTGGTCCAAGCGGGGTATTCGTAGCGGAGCAGTTCGCAGGCATTCACCAGGATGAAGCCCTGCAGGGCAGCACATAGCGGAGCATCGTGCCCCTCGATTGCCTTCAGACGGAGGGCGTATGCGCGAATGATGTCAAGGGCTGCGGCGGCATGGGTCTCCTCGCCAGTGAGAACGTAGAGGAGACTGTTGTAGTAGGCAGCCAGGAAGTCGTTCTCGCTGGGTCCCTTGGTGCGTCGGTGCTCCCCGTCGCGGGCGATGATGTCAAAGGGTCCGGTAATGGCATAGGCGGCAGACGCCTTCGGGTCGGCGATGAGTTTCCTGTACGAGCCCAGGGCTACAGGGTTCTGGTGCACTATCCACTGGCGTGTTCGCTCGATGGATTCCCGGCTGTGTAGCAGTCCGGGGTGCTGGAAGGTGCGGGCGCCAAACCCCTTTAGGGGGAAGGCACATAACAGCAACAGGGCGAGGGTAAGCAGTCTCGTCTTCATATTATTGGGGGTTGGTCATTCAGTCTTCACAGGCAAACCGGCCAGGGACTCGGCACATTAGCTCTTCTCCCCCCCTCTACCAGATGTCCTCTGGCGACTCGGGGTTGTCATAGACCTCCTTTGGGCAGAACTCCAGGTAGTCGAGGAAGAACTCCTTCTGGTCGGTTTCCAGCACGGTCTTGGCCTTCAGGTAGTAAGTCTTGTCGGGGTCCATATACTGAGTGAGCATGATACGCCGATAGCAGCGGTTGTCATAGCGCGAGGAGGAGGATACGTTGCCGGAGCCGCAAACAGACTTAGCTCCCTTCATGTAACCCTTGTTCCGTAGCTGCTTGTCCATCTCGGTGTTGTAGTCCTCGTCGTCGGTATCGGGCTCTGCACCGATGTGGCGGGCTGTTACGTCGGCCCTGAAGTCGAAGGGGATGCCGGCTACGGGCAGACGGTCGGGATCATCGCCGAAGTAGATCTGCGCGATGGAGCGGGACGCCTGGGAGAGGCAGACGTAGCGCAGTTCATAGATGCCGCGCCTGGGCACGGGAGGCAGACGGAACATAATCTCGAAGCGACCCGTGCAGAGTATCTCGTCGACAAAGAGGTTGGGGGCGCTGGCTCCCCAGAAGTTGGTGTAGCGGAAGTGGCAGTCGTCGCTGAGCCACAGGCCGTCCAGATAGGGATAGACACTCCGCGGAGGGATGTAGGCGAACTGTTCGTTGTTGACGTTGGAATGGGTGAGTTCCTTCTTGCGGATGTCGGAATTGGTGGTCTCGGGCCACATCATCATCGCATCGAACCGTATGCGTTCGCGGTGGAAATTATCCCGCACTTCATCGTTGTAGGAGAGCGGCGAGTCGATGGTGTAGAGGCAGCAGTTTATCATGTCGTTCAGTACGGCATTGGCGGGATCCCGGTTCACGAGGTTTCCCACTTTGTCGGGGTCGCAGCCAATCTCGTCGTTCGTGCCGGTTCGTCTGTTGTCCACCTTTGGGAAGCGGTTTAGGCGTACGCCGTCGCTGTATTTGCTCTCATAGAGTTTCATCAGCCGGCGTTTTCCCATCGTCACCTGATAGTCGATGACGGGGTTTGCCAGCTTCTTCACGCTCATGTTGTAGCCGATCTCGTTCTGGTGGATGACGAGGCGGTCGGCCGTCAGTCGTACGGGCAGGATGTGATAGGTCGTCCATTGGTAGAGCAGGTTGTCCTCGGATGCGTAGTCCTCGTCTGTCGTAAACGAATCGTCGGCCGCATACTGGCGGTTGTCCAGAATCCACTGCATCAGCTTCTTCGGCAGCTCGGGATCAAGCGGGTCGATTCCCTGCGAGCGCCAGAAATCGTCGCTTTCGGCAAAGATGGTGAAGCCGTACTTGCGATGCTGGGGCGTATAGGCGATGTAGTTTCCCATGCCTGCCGTATTGCAGTCCAGATAGGGGTCGATGCGTCCTGTCTGATAGAGCGTCTCATAGACTTCGTCGCGTATGGCGTTGAGGGTGTCCATCAGCCCGCATGCCTGGATGGCGCGGGCCATGACGAGGAAGCCCTGCCGCTGCTCGTCGATAACGCCCTGCAGATAGTTCCGGGCCGTAATGTCCTGCGGGGCAATGACCTTCTCCACCTGGTGGAGCACGCCGTTCAGCAGGGTTATATCGCGGTTCTTGACGCTTACGTGGCAGTCGCTGTTGATGCAGAGGCTGTCCTCCGAACCTTTCCAGTAAACACTCAGCTTGTGGTCGTTCATGTTGGTGGTGCCTATCTCGGCGCCCTCCACACTGGGCAAATCGTATGTGAAGTAGGGTTCGCCCAGGTCGCCGCAGTCAATGATGGAATTATAGACGATGACCTTCCGGATGGAGTCCAGCTTCAGACTGTCTGTGAACGCATCCCACGACGGACGGGCAATGAGGCCGGTATCTACGAGGTGGACCAGATAGTCCTGAACAGCCTCGTTGGTGGGGGCAAAAACCGTATAGTGACCTCGCGCCGTAAGCAGTTGCCCTACGGTCGTCTTGCTAATCGTGCTGACCTGAACTCTATTTATAAGGTTTAGGTATTCGCCATAGACGTCTGAATACTTCTCGAGATATGACACAATTGTGTGTTCCGAGAAGACATAGCGCGCTGTATCGTCAACGTCCTCTTTGCAGGAACTCATGCAAAAGAAGGCCAGCACAGCAACGAGAAGCGCAAATGGTTTTGAGTCTTGAACCTCTTTCATTATGTATTAGTTTAATCTTTAGAAATGAACAGGGCATTGCACAATAAAGCACAATGCCCTACTTTTATTCTCACTTCCGGCAGGCTGGACACCAGGGCTTCAGCTGCTTGAAGAAGTCGTTGCCCTTGTCATCGACGAGGATGAAGGCGGGGAAGTCCTCGACCTCTATCTTCCAGATGGCCTCCATTCCCAGCTCGGGATACTCCACGCACTCGATGCTCTTGATGTTGTTCTGCGCCAGGATGGCAGCAGGTCCTCCGATAGAGCCCAGGTAGAAGCCGCCATGCTTCTTGCAGGCATCCGTAACGGCTTGGGAGCGGTTGCCCTTTGCCAGCATAATCATAGAGCCTCCGTGATCCTGGAACTCATCCACGTAGGGATCCATTCGGCCGGCTGTGGTGGGACCCATTGAGCCGCAGGCCATTCCGGCAGGCGTCTTGGCAGGACCGGCATAGTAGATGGGATGATCCTTGAGGTACTGAGGCATCTCCTCGCCTGCATCCAGGCGGGCCTTTATCTTGGCGTGAGCTATATCGCGGCCCACGATGATGGTGCCGTTCAGACTCAGGCGGGTGCTGACGGGATACTGGCTGAGCTGCTTGCAGACCTCACTCATCGGGCGGTTCAGGTCAACGCGTACCACATCGCCCTCGCCAGCCTGGCGCAGCTCCTCTGGGATGAGCTCGTAGGGTTTGTCGTCCATCTTCTCAATCCAGATGCCGTCCTCGTTGATCTTGGCCTTGATGTTGCGGTCGGCAGAACAGCTTACGCCCAGTCCGATGGGGCAGCTGGCACCGTGACGCGGCAGGCGGACAACGCGGATGTCGTGAGCCATATACTTACCGCCGAACTGAGCGCCAAGTCCAATCTTGTGGGCTTCCTCCAGCAGCTGGGCCTCCAGTTCCACGTCGCGGAAGGCACGTCCCGTCTCATCGCCGCAGGTCGGCAGCGAGTCGTAGTAGTGGGTGCTGGCAAGCTTCACGGTGAGCAGGTTCTTCTCGGCACTGGTGCCGCCGATGACGAAGGCGATATGGTAGGGCGGGCAAGCCGCAGTACCCAGCGACTTCATCTTCTCCACGAGGAAGGGAATCAGGGTGCCGGGATTCTGGATGCGGGCCTTGGTCTCCTGATAGAGGTATGACTTGTTGGCAGAGCCGCCGCCCTTGGTAACCATCAGGAAGCGATACTCCATACCCTCTGTAGCCTCGATGTCTATCTGGGCAGGCAGGTTGCACTTCGTATTCACCTCGTCGTACATGTTAAGCGGGGCATTCTGGCTGTAGCGCAGGTTCTCCTCGGTATAGGTCTTGAAAACGCCCAGGCTGAGGGCTTCCTCGTCGCAGAAGCCGGTCCATACCTGCTGGCCCTTCTCGCCGTGAATGATGGCGGTACCCGTATCCTGGCACAGGGGCAGCTTTCCCTTAGCCGACACCTCGGCATTGCGCAGGAAGGTGAGGGCTACGTACTTGTCGTTGTCGCTGGCTTCGGGGTCGCGCAGGATCTTGGCTACCTGCTCGTTGTGGGAACGGCGCAGCAGGAAGCTGACGTCGCGGAAGGCGGCATTTGCCATTCGCGTCAGGGCCTCGGGGGTTACCTTCAGGATCTTGTGTCCTTCAAACTCGCTCACGCTGACTCCTTCTTTGGTGAGCAGATAATACTCGGTCTCGTCTTTGCCCAACTGGAACATAGGGGCATACTTGAAATCTACCATAGGAAATATTTATGTTTTGTTCGTTTAATTCGTTTGTTCGTAGGTGTCATAGAGGAAATCGTTGTAGGGGTACTTCTGAACATGCAGCTCGCGTACCTTATTATATAATACCTGCTTCAGGGTGTCGAATCCCGTCCGTTCGCGGGCCGAGATGAAGAGGCAGTCGCCGGAGAGACGCGTCATCCAGGTATGGATGAGGTCGTCGAGCGATATGTTCTCGCGGGTCGCAGGGGTCAGGTCGTCCTCATCCTTCTCCACCCAGCGGTAAGCATCCACCTTGTTGAAGATGATCATCGACGGCTTGTCGGCACAGCCCAAGTCGGCCAGCGTCTTCTCCACCACCCGTATCTGTTCCTCGAAGTCGGGATGACTGATATCCACGATATGAAGCAGCAGGTCGGACTCGCGCACCTCGTCGAGAGTGCTCTTGAAGGAGTCCACCAGGTCGGTGGGCAGCTTGCGGATGAACCCTACCGTATCGCTGAGCAGGAAGGGCAGATTATCCACGATGACCTTGCGGACGGTGGTGTCGAGAGTGGCGAAGAGTTTGTTCTCGGCAAAGACCTCGCTCTTGGAGAGTAGGTTCATCAGGGTGCTCTTGCCCACATTGGTATACCCCACCAGAGCTACGCGGATGAGCCGTCCGCGATTGCTGCGCTGGGTGGTTTTCTGCCGGTCTATGTCGGCAAGTCTCTGCTTGAGCAGGCTCATGCGGTTCAGGATGATGCGGCGGTCCATCTCCAGCTGCGTCTCACCAGGTCCGCGCAGTCCCACAGAGCCCTTTCCGCCACCCGAGCCAGAGCCGCCGCCCTGGCGTTCCAAGTGTTTCCAGAGGCGCTGCAGACGAGGCAGCATATAGCGGTACTGCGCCAGCTCGACCTGCGTCTTGGCACTTGCCGTTTGGGCCCGCATAGCGAAGATGTCCAGGATGAGACTTGTGCGATCCAAGATTCTCACCCTGAGCTCCGCCTCGATGTTGCGCAATTGCTTGGCGCTGAGCTCATCATCGAAGATGACCATCGTCACCTCGCGCTCTGCCTCTTCCTCGCTTTCGATGAACTGGCGTATCTCCTTCAGCTTGCCGATGCCCAGATAGGTGGTGCTGCTGGGGGCTGGCAGGCGCTGGGTGAAGCGCTTGATGGTCTCTGCTCCTGCCGTAGTGGCCAGGAACTCCAGTTCGTCGAGGTACTCAGCCGTCTTGCGCTCGTTCTGCTCAGGGGTGATGATACCCACCAGGACAGCCGTCTCCGGGCCCTGCGCCTCGGCCGCTCCCTGGGCAGGTACAGAGGAAAGACCCTCCTCCATCCGCGATGCAGCGGTGGAGGAGCGCGATGACATATAATGTTTACTCCGAGCCATTAACTCTTAACTATGGACTATAGACTATGGACTCTTGACTACGGACTCTACCTCACCTGCACCACCAGGTATTTGCTCACGCTCCAGAACTGAGCGGGGTTGGTGATGTGCAACTCGTACTGGTCCTGCTTGTCCTTCACCAGGTTGTAGGAGCCGGCCGGATGAGTGGTGAGCAGCTTGGCGCTCTTGCTGTAGAGCTTTATCTCCTTGTCGTAGCGGATGTCTATCTTCGTGAAGTAGTCCTTGTTGAAGTTGCCGTTCTTCAGCACATCGCCGCTGTCCAGGATCTTCTGCTCCTTGAGCTCCGACTTCGTGCCGAATACGAACCAGGCCGAGTTCAGTTCCTTGTCCTGGGCCTCAACCTGCTTTGCCTTGCTCTTGTTGTCCTCGGTCAGCGAGATGACGTCCTGGTTGAGCGATGCTATGGCCTCGGTCTGCTGGGCCAGCTGCTCGTCCTTCTCGGCCAGGGCGGCCTCCAGTTCCTGAATGCGCTGAGCCTGGTCCTCCACCTGCTGCTGCAGGTTCTCGATGGTCTTCTGCAGCTTGTCGGCATTGAAGGTCGAGTTGCGCAGCTTCTCCTTCAGCTGGGCTATCACCTCGCGGTTCTGCTGCATGGCCTCCTGGATGAACTCCATGTTCTCGCGGATGATCTCCTTGCTGCTGGCACTCTCGCGGCTTCCGTCGGCAATCGTCACCCGTCCCTGTGCCTCGTTGATGCGGCGGATGCCTTCCTGTACTTCGTTGATGGAGCCCATGATATCGTTCAGCTCCATATCTTTCTCGTCGATGACGCGCTGCAGCGAGTCACGTTCGCGCTGGGCCTCGGACGACCCGCCCATCTTGTTCTCCATAAAATTGCACGAGCAGACGATGACTGCGCTGGCAATAAATAACAATACCTTTTTCATGATGAACTATGAATTTGAATTGTGAATTGAATTATCCTTTCCGCCCACGACGATGACGAACTCGCCGCGCGGCTCATGTTCCTGGAAGTGCTGCAGGGCCTCCTGAAGCGTGCCTCGCACACTCTCCTCGTGAACCTTGCTTATCTCCCTGCATACGCTGACAGGCCGCTCCGGCCCGAAGACCTCGGCGAACTGCTGCAGCGCCTTCACCACCCGATGCGGCGATTCGTAGAAGATCATCGTCCGCGTCTCTTCCCGCAAGGCCTCCAGGCGTGTCTGCCGCCCTTTCTTCTGAGGCAGGAAACCCTCGAAGCAGAAGCGGTCGCAGGGCAGGCCGCTACTCACCAGGGCCGGCACGAAAGCCGTAGCGCCAGGCAGGGTGACGACCTCGATGCCTGCACGGATTGCCTCGCGGGCCACCAGGAAGCCGGGGTCGCTGATGCCTGGTGTGCCTGCATCCGAGATGACAGCAACCGTCTCGCCGGCCCGCAGGCGCTCCACCACGCGGTCAACGGTCTGGTGCTCGTTGAACTTGTGGTACGAGAGCATTGCATTCCGTATCTCGAAATGCTTCAGCAGGATGCCGCTGGTGCGCGTATCTTCAGCCAGAATCAGATCGGCCTCCTTCAGGATGCGCAGAGCCCTGAAGGTGATGTCCTCCAGGTTCCCAACTGGTGTAGGTACAAGGTATAACGTTCCCATTTTCTGACTATTCGGGTACAAAGGTACAAAATTTTCGATTAAGTGAGCACAAAAGGAATAAATTTCTTTTGTCGAGTGCCGTAATTTTCGGCTGAAGGCCAGTAAGCGGGGGGAACAGAAAGGAAAAAACTTTTTCTTCCACCTCCTGACGGAGTGGATTTCACAGTCGGGAATCGAAGAAACAAGAAGGGGCTCATTTTTGCGCAAAGGCCTTCAAAATTTTGCGGAACCCGGGTCTAGTAAAATTTTGAAGGCCTTTCCGCAAATTTTGCGTCCGTCTGGCTCGTCGGTAATATTCTGACTGTTCTCTCCGAAAATAATTCGCGCTAAGCCTTGGCAGTATGAAAAAGAAACATTAACTTTGCAGTCGAAAAGCAATAGAAAGCTGTTTCTGAAGAAAAAATATGAAGGACGTAGGTTCCAGTAACGGCGAGATGATGCGCCGCGGACGGGTGGAAGTCATCTGCGGCTCGATGTTCTCGGGCAAGACCGAGGAATTGATACGGCGGCTGAAGCGTGCCCAGTTCGCCCGGCAGCGGGTGGAGATCTTCAAGCCGAGCATTGACGTGAGATACAGCGAGGAGGAAGTGGTCAGCCACGAGGGCAACAGCATCCTCAGCACTCCAGTCGATTCCTCGGCCAGTATCCTGCTTATGGGGCAGGGCAGTGATGTAGTGGGCATCGACGAGGCGCAGTTCTTCGACGAGCACATCGTGGAGGTCTGCAACGAGTTGGCGTCGCGCGGCATCCGCGTCATCGTGGCGGGCCTGGATCTCGACTTCAAGGGCCAGCCCTTCGGACCTATGCCTGCTCTCTGCGCCATAGCCGACGAGGTGACCAAAGTGCATGCCATCTGCGTCCGCTGCGGCGCTCTGGCGTATGTAAGCCATCGTATCGTGGCGGGCGAAAAGCAAGTCATGCTGGGTGAGAAACAAGAATACGAACCCCTCTGCCGCGAGTGCTATAATGAAGTGACAGGGCAAAGCCCAACGGACAAAGACCCTTGAACTTTGACCTTCGGTCGAGCCTGCTTCCGCTCGGAAAAACTCAAACAAGTTTGGCTCTCCTCTCGCTTACCCGCAACCTTGAACTTTGAACTTTGAACTTTTGAACTTTAAACTCTTGACCCCCTATGTTTGACAAGGAAATAACCTTTGACCGATTTATCCGAGGGATGATATTTATTCTCGGAGCCGCAGGCCTTATATGGCTTGTGAGTCGCCTGAGCAGTGTGTTGCTGCCTTTCTTCGTGGCGTGGCTGCTGGCCTATATGCTCTATCCCCTGGTGCGTTTCGTACAGTACCGTCTCCGGCTGCGCAACCGTGCCCTCAGCATAGCCGTAGCCCTGCTCATCGTACTGGGCGTCTTTGCCGGGCTGATAGCAATCGTGCTGCCGCCTACTATTGAAGAGTTCTCCCACCTGAGAGATGCCATTTCAATCTACATGAGCGATACGCTGGCAGGCACGAATCTCCAGGAGCAGATCGAACAGTTTATAAGCAAGTACATCGACGGAAACTCGCTGCTCGGCCTTGTGCAGCAGAGCAGTTTCATGGAAGCCGTCCAGGGCGCTATGGCCCAGTTGTGGAACCTGCTTTCCGGCACCATCAACTTCGCCCTCGGCCTGCTGGGCGTATTCGTCATCCTGCTCTACATGTTCTTCATCCTCTTCGACTACGAGAAACTTTCTAATGGATGGGTTCGCCTGATTCCAGCCGAGCAGCGCCCCTTTGTCTCTATGGTCGTCCAGGATGTCGAGAACGGCATGAATGCCTATTTCCGCAGCCAGGCCCTCATCGCCTTCATCGTAGGCATCCTCTTCAGCATCGGGTTCCTCATCATCGACTTCCCGCTTGCCATCGGCTTAGGACTGTTCATAGGGCTGCTCAACCTGGTGCCCTACCTGCAGCTGATAGGCTTCATACCGACCATCCTGCTGGCTATGCTCAAGTCGGCCGAGACGGGTCAGAACTTCTGGTTCATCCTGCTCTGCGCCCTCATAGTCTTTGCCGTAGTGCAGGCTATTCAAGACATGTACCTCACGCCTAAGATCATGGGTCAGGCGATGGGACTCAACCCGGCTATTATCCTGCTCAGCCTCTCCATCTGGGGCAGTCTCCTGGGCTTCATCGGCCTCATTATCGCCCTGCCTCTCACCACGCTTTGCCTTTCCTATTACAAGCGCTTTATATTGAAAGAAACAAGTGAAACAAACAAAAAATCCTGAGCTTATGAGAATCATCAGAACCACCCTCCTGCGCACCGCCCTTCTGTCGGCATTCCTAGGAACCCTGCCCATTCAGGCACAGCGCTCGACAGACACTGCACCTGCCCCTTGTCCCCCCTTGCCACGGCCTGAGCAGGTCGCCTGGCAACAGATGGAGACCTATGCCTTCATTCACTTCGGCCCCAACACCTTCACCGATATGGAGTGGGGCTACGGCGATGCGCCGCTCGAAAAGTTCAACCCCACCCAACTCAACTGCGAGCAGTGGGCCCAGACTTTCGTCAACGCAGGCATGAAGGGGGTTATTCTCACGGCTAAGCACCACGACGGATTCTGCCTCTGGCCCACCAAGTACACCGACTATAGCGTGCGCAACACCCCTTGGCTTGAGGGGAAGGGCGACGTAGTGGGCCAGCTTGCCGAGGCCTGCAGGAAATACGGGCTCAAGTTCGGTGTCTATCTCTCGCCCTGGGACCGCCATCAGGCCTTCTACGGCACCTCCCTCTATCCTCACTACTATCGTTTGCAGATGGAGGAACTGCTCACTCAGTACGGCCCGTTCTTCGAGATATGGCTGGACGGTGCGAACGGCGGCGACGGATGGTATGGCGGAGCTCGCGAGAAGCGGCAGATAGACCGCCGCACTTACTACAACTACGAGGGCATCTTCGAACTGGTACACAAGCATCAGCCCCAGACCATCATATTCTCCGACGGCGGACCCGGATGCCGCTGGGTAGGCAACGAGAGCGGTGCGGTAGGCACCACGAACTGGTCCTTCCTGCGTATTGCGGAGGTCTATCCGGGCTATGACAAGGCTGGCGAGCTCTTCACAGGCCACGCTGACGGCGATGCCTGGGTAGGCGCCGAGTGCGATGTCAGCATCCGCCCGGGATGGTTCTACCACGCCTCTGAGGATGAGAAGGTAAAGACCGTCGACCAGCTGGTGGAGATCTATTATAAATCGGTAGGGCATAACGGTACGATGCTGCTTAACTTCCCGGTCGATAACCGCGGGCTTATCCACTCCACCGACTCGCTCAACGCCGTCTTGTTCCATCAGCGTATCCAGAGGGAACTGACCGACAACCTGCTGCTGAACAAGAAGCAACCCGCAACGGACGGCGACTTCGAGACCTACAGCGTCCTCGAACGTGGCTCTTCCATAGAGCTCCGGCTTCAGCGCACTGCATCCCTGAACCGCATCCAGCTGCAGGAGTATATCCCTCTCGGCCAGCGCGTCAAGGCTTTCCAGGTGGAACTCTACGACGGCAAGCAGTGGAGTCCGCTCGAAACCGAAGAGGAAACAACCACAATCGGCTACAAGCGTATTCTGCGCTTCCCCACAGTGCGTGCCAAACGCCTGCGCCTCACCATCTTGGACAGCCGGGCTCCGGTATGCCTTAGCGAAGTAGCTGCCTTCTGCGCCCCTGCAGCCCTTTAATGGCTGTGCTTAACGTACAGGTAGGCGAAATAGCGGAAAAAAACTTCGTGAAAAATTTGCAGAACCGGAAAAAGTCCGTACCTTTGCAGCCGCTAATGCAAAATTAGCTTTTCGGTAGATCCGCTAGCTCAGCAGGTAGAGCACAACACTTTTAATGTTGGGGTCTTGGGTTCGAGCCCCAAGCGGATCACCAAAGACAAAAGAAAAGTCGCTGATCATCAGCGACTTTTCTTTTTGTCATTTCTTCTTGTCTCTTTCCGGAATTGAACAGCTGGTCCGGTCTTCTTTTCTCTTTCCGGAAGCGAATCACCGGTCCGCTTCCGGCCTCGATAAAGAGAAGCGAGGCTTAGAGCTGTGTCAGCTTGAAGTTACGCCAAAGCACCTTGATGTCGTTTCCGTCGTGGATCTGGAGCATCAGGCGGCCCGGAGTGCGGCCGATGAGCTCGTCCTCCAGGTCGGACATGGGCTCGCCGTTGAGCCAGGTCTGGATGTGGTTGCCCTCAACGCGCAGGCGCAGCGTGTTCCATTCGCCCTCCTTCAGGATATCCTCCTTCTCGTCGGGAATCTGCTGTAGCCAGCCGCGTCCGTATGACTCGTAGATACCGCCTGTATCGCTGCCCTTGGGAGCCACCTCGCACTGCCAGCCGTGTACGGTGTTGAAGCCCTCGATGAAGGAGTGGAAGAAGAGGCCGCTATTGCCGTTGCTCTCCTGCTTGAACTCCAGAGTGAGATCAAAGTCCTTGTAATACTTGCGGGTGCAGAGGTAGCCGTACTGCTTGTTGTCGCCGTTTTCGGTTACGAGGTTGCCTTCCTCGTCGACGCTCCACTTGCCGTCGCCGAAGGGTTCCCAACCCGTCAGGTCCTTACCGTTGAAGAGGCTCTCGGTCTGTCCGCCTTTATGGGGCAGCGGGCGGATCTTGATGTTCTTGAAGGATGCGGGATCGCCATGATCCTGCAGGCAGATGAGGCCTTCGCCGGAGAGGCCGTATTCGGGAGCGTGGGCCCACTTGCCGCTGCCCTTCTTCTCGAACCAGTCGTCCGTCCAGGCTTCGAACTCCAGAATCTTCTCGCCGTTGAGCCAGTGTTCAACGTGGCCGTTGTCGAAGACGATGCGCGAGGTGTTCCACTCGCCCACGGGATTGACGTGCATCTTGCTGTAGTCGGGCAGGTGCATAGCGTAGTCCACACCCAGCTTCTGCCATTCCTCGAGTTTTTCGGGCGCATTCACTTCCTCCCAGCCCTCGTTGTCGATAAGCTGATACTCAGGGCCGGTGACGTAGGGCACCTGGAAGACGGGACTCTCCACGACGTGGTAGATCATACCGCTATTGCCTCCGTGGGTGAGCTTCCAGTCCCAGGTCAGCTCAAAGTCGGCAAACTTGCGCTTCGTGACGATGTAGCCGGCACCGTCGTCACCCTTGCCGCTGGCTTGGATGCAGCCGTTCACAGCCGTCCATCCGTTGGAGAGGATGGTGTCGTTGAAGTTACGCCACTCGGAGAGGTCCTGTCCGTTGAAGAGCAGTTCCCATCCCTCTTGTTCTTCGGCCTTTGTCAGCGTGTTGTCCTTGGGCTGACAAGAGCAGAGCATTCCGCTCAATACTGTTGCTGAGAGCAGCATCAGATTTTTCTTTTTCATTGTTCTCATTTTTAAATGTTCATGTTCAATGCAGGCCACAGGTCTGCGTTTCTGATGCAAAAATATTGAAATTTGACGAATGCGCCAAATAATTCGCCAATTGTTTTACCTGTTACGGAAAAAATGGCTATATTTGCGACTGAGAATGAGAAAAATGGCATGATGAGACTGACGAGAGACATATTGCTGGCGGCGTTCCTTGCATTCTGCCTACTGCTGCCGGCAGCGGGGCACGTAGGCGTCAGGGACAATGCGAAGTGGCAGGAGCTGCTGCCCCGCGAGGTGCTGACGGGGGAACAGGGAAAGTTTCATGCCCAGGGAATTGCCTACGACAGGCGGCACCAGTGCATCTACGTCTCCTTTACCACCGCCCTGCTGAAGTTTGACATGCAGGGGCACCTGACGGGCAGTGTGGTCGGGCTGACAGGTCACTTGGGCTGCATGGCCCTGAATCCCGACGACGGACGCCTCTATGCATCCATCGAGTACAAGCATGATACCATCGGGGCAGGCATTGCAAAGGGGCTTGGCGGTGTGCAGAACGATGATGAGGATGCCTTCTACATTGCCGTTTTCGACGTGGACCGCATCTCGCGCCAGGGGATGGATGCCAGCGAGGTGATGAAGACGGTTTATATCCGCGAGGCGGCGCAGGACTACGCTGCGACGGTAACGAACCAGGGGCGTGTCGTACAGCACAGGAACGGCTGCTCAGGCATCGACGGAGTAGCTGTCGGCCCGCGTCCCGGAAAGAAGGGAGGCCGCAACGTCCTGTACATAGCCTATGGCATTTATGGCGACACATCACGCACGGACAACGACTATCAGGTCATCCTCTGTTACGACCTGCGGCACTGGAAGCGCTATGAACAGACCCTCTCTGCCCGCGACCTGCATCACAGCGGTCCCGAACACCCCTCGGCGAAGTATTACGTGCTGACGGGCAACACCGAGTGGGGCATACAGAACCTGGCTTACGACCCCAGTCGGAACGCCCTCCTGGCAGCCGTCTACAAGGGCAGGAAGCCCGACTGGCCCAACTACTCCCTCTATGCCGTCGACCTCAGCCGGCAGGTGCGACGCCAGGTGCTCCAGGGTGTGGAGCCGACGACAGAGGGGCTGGTGCTTCCTCTGCTGGAAGCAGGAGAGCAGGATGCCGCCACAGGTGTATGTGGATGGCACTTCGGATGGGGCTCTACCGGCCTCTGCCCTTTGGGCGACGGCTATTACTACATCTCAGAACAAGCACGCAACGCACAGACGGGGCGGCACAGCACAGCCATACACCTCTACCGCTGGGACGGCTCAACACCGTTTGTCCGCGTGGAGGACCGCTAATATAACGATAGGAAAAAGATGAATCTTAATAAAAGGAAAGAAAATGAGACAGACAATGAAAACAGCGATGGCTGCCTTGTTGATGGCAGCAGCATCAGTGGCGGCAATGGGTCAGACCGCAGTAAAGGCTACTTTCGTGAACGGTTCCGGCTCCGATTCGCGAAACCGCGAGAGTGCCGACAAGGTGGCCGACGGACGGAAATCGACAAAGTGGTGCATGGACGACCCTCGCCAAATGCCCTATTTCGTGGTGCTTTCAGTAGGCGAGCAGCCCGTAGCCTTGAAGGAATACGTGTTTACGACGGGTGACGATACGAATATGTACCCCGACCGCAATCCGTGCTCTTGGGTCGTTTACGGCAGCAACGACCAGAAGGACTGGAAGATAGTGGCCGAGGAGCACAGCAACCTGAGGATGGGACCTCTGAACGAGCAGGACTATTATTTCCCCGTGAAGAGCAAAACGCCCTTCAAATTCTTCAAGTTTGTATTCCAGGAGGTACAGGAAGACACACGCATCCAACTGTCGGAGATCACCTTGATAAAGGCCGGCAAGTAGGGGAATATACAGCAGAAGCAGCTTCGCCGATAGAGACAGATGCCGTCAGAGCGCCTGCCAATCGCCGTCGTACGAAATGGCATCTCCGTTGCTCGGCCTCAGATAGAGGTTGGCCCTGCCGTCAGGGAAAAGGGATATGTTGAGCCGGTAGCCGGTCGTGTTGCGCCGGAAAGTCAGTACCGTCTCTACCTGTCCCTTTCTTCCTCTCCCCCTTTCGGTGGAGGCGACGGGCACGCAGAAATTGAGTCCCTCGTCGTAGAAGTCTGCCTGGTACTTGACGCCCATATATGGCAGATGGCACTCTATGCTATCGCCCCGCACCACTACCCAATAGTCCCAGACGCTGCGCGAGCTCCATCGCCTGGGGTGCATGAAATTCACATCGACCCGGAAGCTCTGCAGTTCGGGTACGTAGCCATCCCCGGTCTGTGCCGTGCGGCAGGCCGTCATCAGCAAACCGGCAAAAAGCAGCAGGCAGGCTGTCAGACAGCATGATTTGTTCTTTTTCATCCCCTGATTTTTTCTATTTGTGCCACAAAGGTAAGGATATTTTCTGAATACACCAAACATCTTTGAAGGTAAATACGGCGCATTGGATTTCCAATCGTCCCCTTTTCCTGTTATTTTTCCCCACTTTATGTGGTTGGAATGAAAAGTTTTTTTTACCTTTGCACGCAATTTATTCTTCAGTGCATTCAGTATGGGAAAAAATAATCATCTGGTGATTATGGCCGGTGGCATAGGCAGTCGTTTCTGGCCTATGAGCACACCCGAGAAGCCTAAGCAGTTTGCCGACATCTTGGGATGTGGCCAAACTCTGATTCAGTTAACATTCAAACGCTTCAGCGGTATTGTCGCTCCGGAGAACGTGTGGGTGGTGACGTCGGCAAAATATGCAGCCACCGTCCGCGAACAGCTTCCGGAGGTGCCGCCGCAGAACATCCTGGAGGAACCCTGCCGCCGCAACACTGCACCATGCATCGCCTATGTCAGCTGGCGCATCAAGGCCATCGACCCCAAGGCCTGTATCGTTGTTTCGCCCAGCGACCATATCGTCATGGACGTGCCGGAATTCCAGCGGGTCATCAGTTCTGCATTGGGTTTTGTGGAGGAGACGGATGCCATCGTGACGCTTGGCATGAAGCCTACGCGGCCCGAGACTGGCTATGGCTACATCCAGGCCGACCTGGCCTATTCCTCGGTGCGCAACAGGGAGATTTACCGGGTGGACTCCTTCCATGAGAAGCCGGATGTAGAAACGGCTGAACGCTATATTGCCCAAAGCAATTTCTTCTGGAACGCCGGTATTTTCGTGTGGAAGGTAGGCACCATCGTGAATGCACTCAGAGTTTATCAGCCGACCCTATCCGAAACCTTCGAAAGCCTGTTGCCGCTCTATGGCACGCCGCAGGAACAGGAGGCCATCAACAAGGTATTCCCCCAGTGCGAGAATATCTCGGTGGACTATGCTATTTTGGAAAAGGCCGAGGAAATTTTTGTATTCCCGGCTGATTTCGGATGGAGCGACCTGGGCACCTGGGGTTCCCTCTATACAAACAGCGAGCATGATGTTCACGGAAACTCCTGCATCGGACCCAATATCTCTGTCTATGAGACCAACAATTGCATCATTCATACCACTCAGGCAAGGCGGACCGTCGTTCAGGGGCTCGACGGCTATATTGTAGCCGAGCGGGACGGCATGCTGCTTGTGTGCAAGCTTGACGAAGAACAGCGCATTAAGCAATTCGGCGAAGAGTAAACAATCCTTGTTAACGGTATTCCGGCATAAGAGGCGAAGGACGCTTGTTAACGCTTAAAAACTGCTATGATGAAGAAACTATTGTCATTACCCCCCAATCTGGTGGACTATTTCCATAAGATAGAAGACGTTTCCACCGATGAGTATTTCTGCACCTCGGATCCTGTCGGGAGCAAGTTGGGCTCTGGCGGAGGGACGGCGTGGCTCCTTCGCGAATGCCATCGCCAATGGGGGAGTGGACAGCAGTTTGACCAATGGCTGCCTCAGGACAAGCGGATACTGATCCATGCCGGCGGACAAAGCCGCCGCCTGCCAGCCTATGCCCCCAGCGGCAAGATACTCACGCCGATTCCTGTCTTCAGGTGGGCGAGGGGACAGCGCCTGAAGCAGAATCTCCTGGAACTCCAGTTGCCTCTTTACGAACAAATCATGGAGAAGGCTCCCTCGGGTCTCCATACGATGATCGTCAGCGGCGATGTCTTGATCCGTGCCGGCAAGCTACAGGCCATTCCCGAGGCCGATGTGGTCTGTTACGGCATCTGGGCCGACCCCTCCCTGGCATGCAATCACGGCATTTTCGTCTCTACCCGCCAGCATCCCGAACGGCTTGACTACATGCTCCAGAAGCCTTCAGTAAAGGAACTGGGCGCACTGATGCAGACTCATTTCTTCCTGATGGACGTCGGCATCTGGCTGCTCAGCGACAGGGCGGTGGAACGGCTTATGAAAAAGTCCACCCTGGCTGACGGGACGGTAGCCTACTACGACCTCTATACCGATTTCGGACGCGCTTTGGGCGACCATCCATCCGCTCCCGACTCGCTGCTCTCCGACTTAAGTGTGGCCATCCTGCCGTTGCAGGAGGGTGAGTTCTACCACTATGGCACAAGTCGCGAGATGATAAGCAGTACGGTAGCCATTCAAAACCTTGTCTATGACCAGCGGGCCATCATGCATCTCGGTGTCAAGCCACATCCCAGCATCTTCGTACAGAATGCTATTGTGAAGCCGGCCCTGACGCCGGGAAACGAAAACGTATGGATTGAGAATAGCTGCCTGGGCAGTAAGTGGACCCTGGCACACCACCATATCATCACAGGCGTACCGGAAAACGACTGGCACGTATCGCTGGAAGCCGGAGTCTGCGTGGATGCTGTTCCCATAGGCGAAAAGGACTATGCCATCCGGCCCTATGGCTTCCACGATGCATTTCGCGGTTCCCTGACAGACGGCTCGGTCACCTACCTCAACAAGCCGGTGGCTGAATGGCTGTCTGCCCGCAGGCTTTCGCCTGAGGATGTAGAGCATTCCTCCGATATGCAATCGGCGCGTCTGTTCCCCGTATCAGCCTCGCTCCAGGAACTGGAGGCGATGCTCCGGTTTATGACAGAAGCTCCGACAGATGAGGCGGGTCGCATTTTGTGGATGCAGGCCCCCAAGCTCTCTGCCGACGAATTGAGCGCCCGGGCAAACCTCTGCCGTCTGGTTGATCAGCGCAAGGCCTTTCGCGCCCAGTCCTGGGGCGCCATTGCCAGAAACCACAGGCAAAGCGTGTTCTACCAGCTGAATCTTGACGATGCAGCCCGGGAGTTTGCAGCATTCGGCATTGCCGAACCCGCTCCCCTGTCGCAAAACGAGCCGCAGCTCAAGCGTATCAGCGACCAGATGTTCCGCAGTCGCCTCCATATCCTGCGGGGTGAGAATGGCGACGAACAGGAGGCAGAAGCTTTCCGGCTGCTGCGCCAGGGCTTGACCGCTTCTGCCCGTGAACACAGGCAGAACCCGGTACTGGCCGTTTGTAGCGACCAGATAGTATGGGGACGAAGCCCGGTGCGTATCGACCTGGTCGGAGGATGGAGCGACACACCGCCTTATTGCCTTACCAACGGCGGGAACGTAGTGAACATTGCAATCGAGCTGAACGGACAGCCGCCCCTGCAAGTCTTCGTAAAGCCTTGCCGCGAGTATAAGATCATCCTGCGTTCCATCGACCTCGGTGCCATCGAGGAGGTTCTCACCTACGATCAGCTGACCAATGTCGCCTGCGTGGGCTCTCCCTTTTCCATCCCGAAGTGCGCCCTGTGCCTGGCCGGCTTCGCGCCGGAATTCGGTCAGCGCACCTTCGATAGCCTGGCTTCCCAGCTGGAAGCCTTTGGCTGTGGCATAGAAATCACGCTCCTCTCGGCTATCCCCGCCGGTAGCGGACTGGGTACCAGCAGCATTCTGGCAGCTACGGTCCTGGGGGCGCTTAGTGATTTCTGCTCATTGGGATGGGATCAGGCTGAAGTCTCTGGCCGCACACTTGTCTTGGAGCAATTGCTCACTACCGGTGGCGGCTGGCAAGACCAGTATGGCGGCGTACTGCCTGGTGTAAAACTGCTGCAGACGCAGGCCGGCTTCAACCAGACACCGCAAGTAAGGTGGCTGCCGAACACGCTGTTCACCGACCCGCAGTATGCACCGTGCCACTTACTCTACTACACAGGCCTTACCCGCACCGCCAAGCATATCCTTACTGATATCGTGCGAGGCATGTTCCTGGCCGAGACACGCCATCTTAGCCTGCTCAGGGGGATGAAGGCCCATGCACTCGATCTCTACGAGGCCATCACCCAGAACCGGTTCGAGGCTATGGGAACGCTCGTGAGAAAGACCTGGCAGCAGAACCAGCTCCTCGACAGCGGCACGAACCCGCCCGCCGTCCAGGCCATAACAGACCTGATCGACGACCTTTGTCTGGGCTACAAGCTGCCCGGAGCCGGAGGTGGAGGCTATCTCTATATGATAGCCAAAGACCCGCAGGCTGCAGCCAGGATTCGAAAGACGCTGACGGAGCACAGTCCCAACACCAGGGCCCGCTTCGTAGAGATGACCCTGAGCACAACAGGCTTCCAGGTAAGCCGTTCTTAAGAGAAGCAGAAGAGGCGGCGGGCGCTACGAGAACTTCGTGTCGGTGTGCATTCTCCGCATCGCTGCCACGTCTTCCCTGGGGCATATCATCAGTATTTCGCCCTCTTCGGCTATTGCATAGTCCTTCAGTCCCTTTATCACGGCCGTCCGGCCTTCCGGCAGACGGATGATGTTGTCCTGACAATCGTAGAGGAACGCCTTCGTGTTCAGCAGCACGTTGCCGTCCCCGTCCTTCGGTGTATCGTCGTATAGGCTCGCCCACGTTCCCAGATCCGTCCATCCGAAATGGCCCTCCTGCACATAGACGTGCTCGCTGCGCTCCAGGATACTGATATCGACGTTCAGGTTCGGCAGGCTGCTGAAGAACTCGGGCACCATACGCGGATTGGCGCTTTCAGCCTCCGCCATCATACGGGGAATCTCCACCTGGTATTCGGGAACCAGCCTATACAGGTTGCTCAGCATGACGTTCACGTTGAAGTAGAACAGGCCGGCATTCCACAGAAAGTCTCCTTCCTCCATAAACATCCGGGCAAACTCGTCGTTGGGCTTTTCAGTAAAGGACTTCACGGGACAGATGCCTTCGCATCCTATTTCGTCCTCGCCCGTCTGAATGTAGCCATAGCCCGTCTCGGGCCTGGTGGGACGGATGCCCGTAACCAGCAGGGCCTCGTGGCTGCTCACAAACTCCAGCGCTTTCTGCACATCGGTCTGGAAGGCCTGCTCCCCTTGTATCAGCTGGTCGGCAGGCGTCACGAAGACGTTTGCCTGCGGGTCGGTCTTGGCTATCATCACCGTTCCCCAGGCAACGGCAGCCAGTGTGCCTCGCCTGACGGGCTCCACCAGGATGCGGGCTTCGTCCACCTCGGGCAGCTGTTCGCGTACGATAGGCATGTACTGCATGTTTGTGGAGATGAAGATATGGTCGGCTTCAATGAACTGAGATATGCGGTCATAAGTCAGTTGCAGCATGGTGCGCCCCAATCCCAGCAGGTCCATAAACTGCTTGGGCCGCGTCGTACGGCTCACGGGCCACAGGCGGCTGCCGTTGCCTCCTGCCAGGATCAGGCAATAATTGTTGTCTGTCATAATTTTCAGGTAAAAAAGAAAGAGAGAGATTAGAGCTTATAGTCCATTGTCCATTGTCCATTGTTCATTGTTCATTGTCCATTGTCCATTGTCCATTGTCCATTGCCCATTGTCCATTGTTCATTGTCCATTGTTCATTGTCCATTGCCCATTGTCCATTGTCCAAGTCACCGTCCCTCTTATCTCAGTTTCTTCACTACGGGCAACAGCAGGCTCTCCATTACGGCATAGCCCTTGGCATTGGGGTGTACGCCGGGATTGTCGTTGGCATAGTCGGGGTTCATGGCCGTACCCTCGGCGTTGACCATAGCACTGAAGTAGTCCACGTAAGGAATCTTGTTGGCCTGGGCATAAGCCTTCACCCTCTCGTTCAGGTGACGTATCTTGCTCATGGAATCCTTGATGGCCGGACGCCAGCTGAATCCGCCGGCAGGCAGACAGGAGGTCAGGATGACCTTGCACTTGTGGTAGCGTGCCAGCTCAACCATCGACAGCACGTTGCCGTAGGTCAGGTCCTCATTGTACGCACCCGTATTCTCTGCAATATCGTTGGTGCCGTAGTTGATGACCACCACCTTGGGCTGCAGGTTAATGACATCCTCGCGGAAGCGGAGCAGGAACTGGTAGCTGGTCTGACCGCCGATGCCGCGGCCAATCAGGTTATTGTCCTTGAAGAACTCCGGACGCGTGCGAGGCCAGCCGTCCGTTATGCTGTTGCCCATCAGCACTACGCGTTTCTCACCCTTCGCCGGAGCGCCCAGCTTGGCGTTGTCGCCGGCATAGCGGTTCCAGTTTGCAAAATCATGCTTCTGGGCATTAGCTGTGCCCACACTCATTGTCAGCAGCAGAAGCGCTGCACCCATACACTTGATTAGTCTCATTTTTCTTCTTTTTTTTGATGTTTATTCAATATCTTCAGTGCAAAATTAATAATAAATGAGAGACGAACAAAAGAAAAACCAATTTTTTACTCATCCCCTTTTAACATTTAACATTTCGGGGCCGCCCTTTAACATTTGGAACAGGGTTCCCGGCTAGTTCCTAATACTTACCTTGTTCTTGGACGCCGAAGTTTTGGCACAAAAAGTCATATTGTTTTTTCACGCCGCAAACTTCCGAAACTTCCGAAACTTCCGAAAGTTCGGTTAAATATCTTTGATGCTCAGTTGCCGGAGGTCTTAGAGCTGAGAGTTAGAGAAGCACAGAAAGCAGAGAAAACTGTCTGTGAGCTCACAGATGAAATCCTATAATTACATCTACCTCTACTTGATACTTGCAATTTTACAGCGAAATCACTGATTTATATGCATTTATCAAGTACTTTATTGTGTTTTACCCTCTATTTACCCTCTACTTATCCTCTACCTATCCTCTATTTTGCCTCTACTATTCATCTATCTCATCCCTACAGTTCATCAGTCTGTCCATACAAACCGGATAGGCCTTTTCTTGATTCAGGAACAAGAGGTACATATTTGTCAATAGGGGAATCACATCATCTACGATAGGTATCTCCTATTCGCTGTCCCTATGCTCGGCATTTATTCCCAAGCTGGGAATGTTTCGTTCCCAGGCTGGGAATGTTTTGTTCCCAAGCTGGGAACAATTACATTCCCTAACGGAATTGGGCGCAAATTCCTTTCTGTGTTGTAGATGATCGGTAGAGGTAAAGTAGAGGTAAAGTAGAGGTAAAGTAGAGGTAAAGTAGAGGTTTTGTAGAAGGAAAATAGATGTAGAGTAATATTCAAGTATATAAAATACAACGATTTATGAGCATAAAGTAGAGGTAAACTGAGATTTGGAACATATTTCCAAGTTTATTCTCACGGAATTTGTGCCGTAGCCTAACAAATCTCGGATAATTAGCGGACGGCAATAAAATACATTCGAGCTTTGCCCCAAAAGTCGTTTTATCCGTGATTTCTGGTGACAAATAAAAAAGGCCGCCACCTACTGGGATTACAGCGGATGACGGCCCTGAACAAAAGCAACATGATGGGCAATGTCTGTTTACAAGTCGTTTACTTCACTCTTTAAAGTGGCATCATCAAAAGGGTTTCTACTACTCACATATCAGCGTGCATTCTTTCAGAAGCGGAGCAAAATATCCCTTGTTATTGGGCACGAAATGGTAAATCCCGCT
>JAILKU010000044.1 GCA_024693505.1 Bacteroidaceae bacterium
TTCAGGCGGTTATAGCGTCGGGGTTCCACCTCTTCCCATTCCGAACAGAGAAGTTAAGCCCGTCCGCGCCGATGGTACTGCACACCCGTGGGAGAGTAGGTCGCCGCCGTTTTTTCCGATAAGAGGAGCCCTCCGGTCATGAGACCGGGGGGCTTTTTCTGTTTCATAAGGATTCAGGGCTGATGTCAATCCAAATAGTCCGACCAATCGGATAATCTGAGAGATTCCGACCTCTTCCGCTCTTTCTTCGGTTGTCAATTGTTCCGTTTTTACCGTTCGAGGGCTGTTTTTGATTTTTTCTCTCTTGAAATTTTGCAGGACGGGAAAAATATCGTACCTTTGCACGCCGAAAGTAAGGAAAACGGTTTTGAAATATCGCATGATTAGGAAAGAAATCCATAAATTGAGGCGTCTGATGGTCTTTGCAGCCTGTGCATTGGTTAGTATGCTGATGCCATGTCACGGTTGGTCCGCAAACCATGCCGAGACCTTGCTGAAGGGCAAGGTGATCGGCACGATGTACGGCTACGACTACACCACGGGCCAGTCCTCGAGCTCCGTTAACACGAAGGAGAACGCCTTCGACGGCAATCCGGCGACGTTCTTCGCCTCGAGCGGGCAGAGCATGACTTGGACGGGCCTGGATCTGGGCACACCACATGTCATTACGCGCATGGGACTGACCCCACGGCTCACTAACGAGGGCCCGGAGAAGGCTCTTCTGGGTGTCTTCGAGGGTGCGAATGAGCCTGACTTTATGGACGCCGTTCCGCTCTACCTCATCAGCCAGACGCCCTCGTCGGGCCGGATGACTTACTATACGTGCAACGTCAGCCGCGGCTTCCGCTACGTCCGCTACGTCGGACCGTCTTCGGCGCGCTGTCAAGTAGCCGAGCTTGAGTTCTACGGCCATGAGGGCGAGGGCGACGACTCCCAGTTCTATCAGGTGACGGGCATACCCACACTCAGCGTACATGTGCAAAACGGCATCCTGCCCCAGACCCGTGGCGAGGACTTCGACTCGCGTTCGCAGCTCATCTACGACGGCGGGACGAAGATTCAGGACTATCCCATCCTTTTCCGCGTTCGCGGCAACTACTCCTCTTCGCCCGAGAACAAGGCCTATCGCATCAAGTTCAATGACGGCAAGAGCCACCACATGATGAAAGGCGGTGTGAACGAGTCACCCGTGAAGGCCAAGAAATGGGTGCTCATCAACAGCCTGCGCGACAAGACGCTGATGCGCAACCCGGTGGCATGGGAGGTCTCGCGCAGGGTCGGGCTCGACTGGACGCCGTGGTATCAGGTGGTAGACTTGCTGGTGAACGGCGAATACCGGGGCACCTACACGCTGGCCGACCATGTGGACGTGCACGAGGGACGCATCGACGTGACTGAGATGACGGCCGACGATGTTACAGAGGAAACCATCACGGGCGGCTACTACGTGGAGGTGGACAACAATGCCCAGCGCGAGCCGTATTGGTTCACCTCGTCCCATGGGAACCCCATCACGGTGCACGATCCCGACGACGACGTCATACAGCCGGCTCAGTTCAACTATATCCGCAACGCTTGGAACGACATGGAGAAAGCCGTCTATTCCAGTTCGTCGGATGAGGAGACCGGTTTCGGCCGTGTACTCGATATCGAGTCGTTCCTGAGGTTCTTCCTGGCCAGTGAGTATAATGGTAATACCGACATGCTATGCCAGGTGTATTTCTACAAGGAGAGGGGCGACGATCATTTTTACACGGGTCCCGTCTGGGACCATGAACTGGCGCTCGACGACGACTCGGGCACTTATCCGGCCAACGAGCGTGAGGACTGGACATACACGCACCGCTGCACAGGCAATTTCACGGACTTTGTGAGGCACGTGATCTCCGACGGCAACGTGATGTCGCGTCTGCAGGTTATGTGGGCAGAGCTTCGCGATGCCAAGGCGTTCACGACGGAGGAAATAGGAGCCTGCGTGGACTCCCTGCGCGCACAGATCAGCGAGTCGGCGCGTCTGAACTTCATCCGGTGGCCGTATCTGAACCAGTACATCAGCCTGACGCCCGCTATCCGCGGCAGTTGGGACAAGGAGGTCGACGTGGTGCGCGATTTTGTGCAGGGCCGTATCGCCTGGATGGATCGGAAGCTGCGCTACAACACGCTCGACGTCGTAAAGGGCATCTATCAGATCACTTCGCCCCATGACCTTACCACCTTCGTGCGCTTTGTCAACCAGAAGTATGAGCTTGACGCCAAGGCCGCCCTAACAGCCGACGTGGACATGTCTAAGTACAGCGAACATTTTCAGCCGATCGGCTCGTCACTCCGTCCCTTCCGCGGCGAGTTCGACGGACAGTCTCATACCATCCGTAATTTGACCGTCGAGGGAAATCGGGAAGTCGGCATCTTCGGTGTCGTGGCCGACGGAGCCCGCATCAGCAACCTGAACATTGATTCTTCCTGCTCCTTCTCGGGCCGGGACTATATCGGCTCTGTGATAGGTTCGGTTCGCAAAGGCTCGGCCACTCTAGAAGGGTGTACGAATGAGGCACCGGTCACCGCCACGGGTGATCAGGCCGGAGGTCTCGTCGGACGTGCCAGGACAGCCACGCTGGACATCATAAACAGCTATAATGCCGGTCCGGTGACGGCTGCAACCGAGGCTGCCGCCATGGTGGGAGCCTCAGCAGGAGCCGTAACGGTAGCAAACAGCTACAACGTGGGCCAGATAACGGGCAGTACGCCCGGCATCGAGTTCGCCGCTTCTTCTGCGGGTGTGACTTTGGAGAACTGCTACGATCTCTACGGCTCGCAGGCAAAGTCCGTCACCCCAGAGCAAGTCGCCGACGGCGCGCTATGTTATCTCCTCAACGGTGAAGGGCGTAACAGCCTCTGGCGGCAGAATATCGATAACGGACGCAGCCGGGACTATCATCCTGTACTCCAGAAAAACCACGGACAGGTCTTCAAGACTGCCGACGGATATACAAATGTGAATCCTAACGCCCGCGGCTACCGCTACTATATGATAGACATTACTGATATTCAGGGCAGCGGTATTTTCCAGTTCGCTGAGTTTAACCTGCTTGACAACGGCATGGAAGAGGTGACCGATGTCGTGGCATATAAGGGTACGGAAAGCTCAATCAGCAACGAAAACTGGCCTTTCGCCGCCGACTATAACGTCTATACCAAATACTGCGGAGGATTCAATGGGCGAATCTGGCTGATGCTTGATGCCGGTCAGGAAATAGCCGTCACCGGCTACCGTATCTATACCGCCAACGATACGAATAATTACCCCGGGCGAAATCCTTCTTCGTGGCGTGTTTGTGGCACTAACACCTATACGGAAAATCCTGATGACGCATCGTGGGAACTCATCGATGAGCGTCTGGATGATTATACCCTTGGAGCAACCAGTTATACGCCTTACGACTTCATGCTTGACAATACCGTTGAGCAGTTTGCTATCAATCCTGCCCGAATAGTACTGAATGAGGGGGAGAAATACCAGCTGGGCATAGTTACCAAGCCTTCAACTATTGTTGTCAATGATGGAGAGTGGAAGAGCAGTAACACGAATGTGGCTATTGTTGACACCGACGGCTTGGTTACAGCAGTTGGCCTTGGAACTGCTACAATCTCCGTCACATCTCTCTCCATGGGAGGCCTTACTGCTGAGTGCCAAGTCCGTGTTACCGATGAGGTGATAGGCTTCCGTTATTATGTCCTGCAGGTTGAAGAAGTGGGTGATGCCGGAGTAATCCAGCTATCGGAAGTGGCCTTGTTGGATAGTAATGGCGAAGAAGCGGATGGGCTTAAAATTTATAGTGGTCCGGACGAATTCTTCTCCAACGAATCTTGGCGTAATTTGTGTGACAAGAAGACAGGTACCAAGTATTGCGGGAACTTCCAGAATGGGCAGGGCGTCTGCCTCTATTTTGATGCCGGCAAGAGGATAAAGCCTCAGGGGTATCGTCTCTATACAGCCAATGATACTCAGAACATTCCAGGGCGTAATCCCCGCACATGGAGACTTTGGGGCTCAGACGTACGCACTTTGGCTCCCGATGCTGATGCCTGGGTGTTGCTTGATGAGCGTGTCCAGGATTATACCTTGGGCGCCACAAACTTTACACCCTACGATTTCAGCATTGATTGGGCAAGCGTCGTTGGCCTGGAGCAACTCGCTGCACCCTCTCGCCTGCCAGATGTGGTGTATGACTTGCAAGGTCGTCGTGTAGCGCGCCCCACTCGTGGCCTATATATAATAAATGGGCGCAAAGTACTCGTTCGTTGAATATTTCTTGACGCAAAAACGATGGGCTATTGTTAAAAATACTTAATTATGGACGGTTTCCTGATTCAGAGAGCCTTCAGAGTGAAACTTTTTTCATATCTTTGCAAAAATATTTAAATTTTAAGATAAACTATATAAATTTATTAATTCACTAACTTAACACATCTTATGGAAAGAAAGATTACTTTTTCTTTGAAGCACAGAGTATTGACCCTGCTTGCCGCTATGGTACTGCTGGGCGCTCAGAGTGCAAAGGCTTCTGTGCCCCTGACGGCACTGGATGGTTCTAATGGAAATCCAAACGAGGGTTATGCTATGCTGATTGATGGCACAACGAGCACGAAGTGGTGTTATGATCATTTCGATCCCACAAACACCTACATCATCTTCCGTGCCGCCGAGGCTTTCGTGCCTGTGGACTACTATCTGATTACCGGTAATGACTCGGGTACCTACTCTGGTCGTAACTGGTCTTCCTGGAAGATCTACGGTGCCAACTTCGCCAGCGACGAGGAGGCTATCCGCAATGCCGAGGGCTGGACGCTCATCGATGACCGTACCGATGAAGACCTGCCCGCTCAGAACCTGGCTCCGAAGGATTTTGCCTTCAACCAAAATCCCACCGAGTCCTATAAGTACTACAAGATCGAGGTGCTGGCTATTGCAGACCTGGACGGAACGCTCCATCAGATGTCTGAGTTTAACTTCGGCACGTCGGCCGAGGGCGCTTCCATCGTTTATACCCCCATCAATGCCTTCGAGATTAATCGTCTGAACGACACCGAGGGTCCTGGTCGTATGCTCGACGGTAATGTGTATACCAAGTGGGGTAGCGGTGTATTCGGAACAGCAGGTCAGACTGACTGGATTATCTTCAAGACTTCTCGTCCCATTAAGCCTGAGTGGTACAATTACACAACGGCCAATGACAATGCTCAGTGGACCGGTCGTAACTGGAAGGACTGGAATATCTACGGTGGTAACTTCGTTAATGACGAGGCTGCAGCTAAGGATGCTGCTGGCTGGGAACTCATCGACGCCAAGTCAAATATCGGTACTGATGTGTTGCCCGATAAGAACTACTATCCTGTGTTCCTGCGCTTCTCAAAGCCCGTCGAGAAGGAATATACCTATTTCCGTATCGATGTCAACGCTCTCCAGGGCGCAACCTTCATGCAGATTTCCGAGTTCTTTTTCGGAGACGCTGCTATCTTCGAGACACTGAAGGCTAACTATGCTTCCGAGTATCTGTCCTTTGACATGGATCGCAAGTTCCAAAAGTCATTGGGCGAAGATTATTTGGCAGCCGTAGGTAAGATTGCCAATGTGAAGGAACCTGAGGGTTTGCAGGAGATACTCGATCAGGTGGGTGCCCTTCAGGGTCAGATTAACTCTTCGGCCGATGCCTACATGAACTATGAGGTAACAGCAAACAACCTGCGCAATATGGTCAGCGATGGCGGTTTGGATGCTGAAGGTATGGCTTGGGCTACTCCCTATCTGAACGAGAATATCGCTCCCAACGACACCTACCCCAACGGCTCCTATGTTTATATTATGGAGAACTGTCTGGTTGGTCCAGATGAACTGAACGCCGAGAGCAGCCGCATTAATACTGTAATCAGCGAGCATGCTCAGCAAACAGATGACGCTATAGTAGCTACCTACGAAGTTATTGCTGGTACCGATGGTTTCAATGCAGGGGAAAGCTTCCCCTCTCTCTGCGATGGAATGGACGACACTAAGTGGTGTTGCGGTACCGACCATGTGAATGCTCATGGCGGTATGCCTTTCTATGTCATCATCCGTGCCAGCGAGGGTATTGCTCCCACTTGGTATCGCTTGTTCACAGGTAACGACACAGGCGATTATTCTGGTCGTAACTGGAGAACATGGAATATCTATGGTGCTAACTTCGCCGACGATGATGCTGCTATTGCCAGCTACAATATCACTGATCCTGCCGATGCCAACAGCCGTCCCTCTGCAGACTGGGTTGTTATTGACCATAAGGTGAACTATTCACTGCCTGCCGCCAGCAATACAGCTGTTCCCGTTTATATGAGCAATCCTTCCAAGGAGAAGTATACTTATTTCCTGCTTGAAGTATTCGAAACGGCTGGAGAGGCCACACAGCAGATGGCCGAGCTTACGTTCGGCAACCAGGCTAACGTATTCAAGATGCGCGATGATGCTGTTGAAAAGTATTCTGACTACGACCTGACCCAGGAGGCTCAGCAGTCGTTGAAGGATGACTATACGGCTACTTTGGAGAACCTGAAGAAGGCTGCCAGTATCAACGACATCGTTTCTCTCGATGCTAAGTTGGCTTCTTTGCAGTCTCAGATGGAGGCTTCCGTTGAGGCATACATCAACTATCGTGCTGCAGTTGAGGAACTGGATTCTTGGAGAGCTGACTTCCCCGATGAAGCCAGTGAATGGATTACCTATCTGGATGAGAGTGTTGCACCTAACAGTGTTAACCCCGAGAGCCCCTTCACCTATGGTTCTTCCCTGTACATTCTGGACAACTTTAGTGCAAGCACCAGCGAGCTGGAAACCGAGATTCAGCGCATTAACACCTTCATTGCCATGCTTACCGATCCCAATAACTTCATGGTGCTCTATGGTAACATGAACAGCTGGGGTGCCAACGAAGACTGGTACAAGCTTGTTGACAAGAAGTATACGTCTGCTGAAGGCGACGGCACCAAGTGGGGTGGTAACATCCCCGAGGAGGGCGCTACGATTATCTTCAAGACCCTGAAAGAGTCTCAGCCCGTGTTCTATACGCTGGTAACCGGTAATGACACAGAAGGCAATTCTGGCCGTAACTGGAAGAACTGGCAGATCTGGGGCGGTAACTTCGAAAATGATGCTCAGGCTACCGTTGATGCAGAAGGCTGGGTGCTGATGGACAGCAAGTCAGACATTGGTCAGGACCGTCTGCCCGCCAAGAACTTCGAGCCCGCTCACTTCGGATTCAGCGAAGGTAACGAGACTCCGTATAAGTATTATAAGATTACTATTACTGCAGCTTATAGCGGTGGTTCCATTCAGATGTCCGAATTCCTCTTCGGTGACGAGAATGCCTTCGAAACCATTAAGGAGGAATACTCTGCAGCTGCCCGCAAGTTCAATCCTGGCAAGATGCATGCTCAGTTCGACCTGATTGACGACTACGACCTGAAGATTGACGCCATCGAGGATGCTACGGGTGTTGAAGAGCTGTTGGTAGCCTACAATGAGGCTGTGGCTGCTCAGGATGCCATCCGCGAGAGCGACAAGGCCTATGGCTTGCTGAAGGCTGCTGTGGAGAATACCCAGGCTTTCCTTGAGGTGAATCCTCTGGAGGCAAGCGATGCTTTGGCTGTCCTGACTGAGTATCTTGAGGAGTATGGTGAAGAAGACGACACCTATCCCAACGGTACCTTCGCCTATATCTACGAGGAACAGGCACTTGGCACTGAGACCGTTCTGGGTGAGATCGACTTCCTGGAGCAGTTGAAGACTGCTGCCGTTGCAGCTGGTTATAGTGCTGGTGTGGAAATAACCTCTATGGTGGTTAATCCCAAGTTCAGCAAGTTTGTAAGCGATAATGGTCAGATATTCGATGGCTGGGAAGGCAAGGGCTTCGGCGCAGGAACCAATGAGGAAGGCACTATGTCGGCTGTTGAGTTCTGCAATGAATATGCAAACTTCGATATCCACCAGACGATGACCGGTCTGAAGAACGGTTACTACGAGGTACACATCAATGCCGGCTTCCGTCCCTGCGGTGATATCTACAGCACCAACTATGCTGCCAAGGTATATGCCAACGATAACTTTACCTATGCCAAGGCTGTCATCGAGGATATGGTTCCTGCCGAGGAGGCTGTGAACCGCGTGAACTGCTGGCTCGAGGACAATATCATGGATAAGCCCGTTCAGAATGAGGACGGCGACACCATCGCTTGGGTTATCTGGGGCGTTCAGGGCAGCTGCTATGCCTTCCAGGCTGGTCGCTACGAGAACGTTGTTGTAGCCAAGGTTACCGACGGAACACTGACCTTCGGTGTGAAGAATGAAGGTACAAATGGTGGCGGTGCCGAGTGGACCAGTGTGGGTAATGCACGCGTTATCTACCTCGGTTCTGACGAGAGCGACAAGATGCTTGCCGGTATGGATTGTGCCATCCAGAACAACCAGGGCCGTTCTGCAACTCTGCAGGCCTATCAGGGTTCTACTGGCGAGGACTACCAGTCTAAGCCTTTCTTCAGCCAGGCTGAGCGTGACGCACTTGTAGCCGCCGATGCTTCTGACGCTACAACAGCTGATGCCAAGTATGCTCTGCTGGAGAATTACACCAACATATTCCAGAGCATCTATGAGACGAAGCCAGCCTATACCACACTGATGGGGGCTTATATCAGCGTAGAGAACAAGTGGGGTGCCAACACAGCCCTCAGCCGCGAGCAGATGGATGAGCTGGTTGATACGATGGACGGTATCCTGCTCGGTCTCGAGGAAGGAAGCTTCAGTGCCCAGAGTGCTTTGCAGGCAAAGGCCGACCTCTTCGTGAAGTATCCCGACTATCTGGCTTACGATCCCGAGAAGAACACCAGCACTACAGCTGATGTGGCCGAGGTTGAGCCCTTCCTCTATGAGGTAACCATGAAGGGCGACAATCCTCACATGAACGCCTATGGCTTCTATGAGGAGCTGGCTGCCGAGCGCACCGTGCTGGCTCTCGATTATAAGTCTGCCAAGGAACTTGTGGGCGGAGTCATCTACTTCGGTAAGGATGGCACCAACCTGAGTGCTGCCCGTAACAAGGTATTGCCCACTTTGGCTGCTACAGACGCTGTGAAGACCGTTTACTTCGACATCTCCGGCGAGCGTGAGGCTTACAGCTGGGGCAAGAAGGATGACTACATCCGCTGGAAGTTGGCAAACAACGGCGACTTCACCGTTACAATCGGTCACATCCGTGTTATCACCGAGGCTCAGATGAAGGCCGAGGGCGGTGAGCTGAGTATCTCCGATGTACTGGCTGACGAGCAGGTTAGCGGTATCAAGGAAGGTATCTATACCCTTCAGGGCGTACGTGTTGAGAAGGCTACCCGTGGCCTCTACATCATCAACGGCAAGAAGGTACTGGTGAAGTAGAAACCGAATCATTGGGCTCTGTCCCTGACATGCTAATAATAAGTTCCCGGGTGGCGTATTGTTGCCCGGGAACTTAAATCGCTTAAATAAAAACTGAACTAATCAAAAGAAATTATGAGAAAGCTGCTTTTCTCAATGTCTGTCCTGCTCCTGTTGCAGACAGGCTGTAAGGAGAGTATCGACACCTCTGCCCGTTATGTTTATACGGAGAGCACCATCGTTACCTACTTGGAACGTCACAGCGACGTGTACTCCGAGTATATAGCTTTGCTGAAGAAAGTTCCCATCAGCCGCATCAGTAACTCTACTGTCTATCAATTGCTGACGGCCCGAGGCAACTTCACTGTCTTCGCTCCGACCAACGACGCGGTTCATGCCTATCTGGACAGCCTGGTGGCTGACGGACTTATTGGCGAGCCCACTTGGGATGCTTTCAAGGTCTTCCCCGACAGCACGAAGCTCGATTCCATCCGCGGCGTGGTTGTGAAGAACAGCATCATTGATGGCGGAGACCTTGAATCCCAGCGTTTCGATATCTCCCTGTTCCCTACTACGAACAATGGCGAGTTCCCGCTGGCTAACCTGAACGACAATAAGCTGACCATCTTCTGGCCTGAGAAGTCCGTAGATGAGTATTACGTAAACGGAACCTGCAAGATAGATGAGCGCAACCGTGATATCCGTCTGCTTAACGGTGTGATGTATCAGATTCACAGCGTCATAGCGCCCAAGGAAACTACTGCCGCAACTTTCTTCCTGAATATTCTTGAAAGGCAGGAGGAGGGGCTCCTGGTCTTTGCACGTGCCATACAGGCTTGTGGTTTGATGGATACGCTGAAGGCTGTGCGCGATGAGGTTTACGAGGAACGTCGTCTGCGCAATCCTGACCACTTCATTTTTGAGGATTTCTACCCCGATAAGTTTACTGACCAGCAGGCCAAGGCAGGCGATGATGCTGAGATGCCCGAGCACCGTAAGTATGGCTTTACGTTCTTCCCCGAGACTGACGAATACTGGCGTTCCCAAGGATTGGATCCCACGGATCCTGACCTGCTGGAGAAATTGACACAATGGATACTGGATAACCATCAGTATTCCGAGAGCGATAATCTGCGTGCCGACGACAACTATACGTCTCAGGACAATTTGCTCAACTACTGGCTCACCTATCACATCATGCCCTTCCGCGTTGCTGCCAACAAGCTCGTCTATCATGAAAACGAGCCGGGTTACAGCCGCAGCAACCCCTACCGCTACACTATTCCAGTTTATGAGTACTACACTACGTTCGGTCGTCGCCGTCTGATCAAATTCTACGAGTCGGCAATCAGTGAGGGCGTGCGCCTGAACCGCTTCCCCGTCATCAACAACGGACGTAGCGATGATGGAAAGGAAGCGTACTGTGATCCTGACAAGGAAGGCCCATTGGTACAGACTGATCACGAGTTGACGGTGGTGAACGACGTAGTAAACGCTGCTATCTATCCCATTGATCGCCCACTCGCCTATAGCGATAAGGTACGTGATCAGCTGGCCCGCGAACGCATCCGCTTCGATGGCATGGCGCTCTTCCCCGAGGCTATCACGAACGACGTGCGCCGCTGCGACTCCAACGAGCCGAAGCACCAGTTCGTCTACATGGCACCCAATAGCGTCTATAAGTACTACGAGAACTTCAGTGCGAACGACGATGCTACATTCGTCTATTTCAACGGTTATCGCTATGGTTGGAACCTCTTCCGCAACGACGAGATGAAGTGCATCGGCCGTTACGACCTGATGTTCACCCTGCCTCCCGTGCCTCGCCGTGGCACGTATGAAGTGCGCTACATGTTGCTGGCTACTGGAGCCCGAGGTATCGTGCAGGTCTATTTCGGATCCAATCCCGATAACCTGCCCGTAGCAGGTATTCCTATCGACATCCGCAAACCGCTCAACCAGTACTTTACCTTCGACGTGACGCCGACGAGCGACAACGACTACAACGCCGAAATGGATAAGTTCCTGCGCAACAACGGACGTCTGCGCGGTCCTGCCTGCTACAGCGGTGACGGCTACAAGAACGCCTACCTCGACCAGCGCATCCAGCGTTTCATCATTGCGCGCCAGACGATGGACCCGAACGAGACGTATTACATACGTTTCAAGAACGTACTTGACAAGCAGATGAACGAGTTCCACATGGACTTCCTGGAGCTCTGTCCGAAGGAGGTTTACGACAATCCCGAGACGCCCGAGGACATCTGGTAGGACTGTCTCTCTCGAAAGAGATACACAAATACTGCGATCTCTTGATCAAGGCAAGCACTCCCGCTCCTGTGGGGGTGCTTGCTTCATTACTGCGCTTGCTCAAGGGCTTGCGAAACTTTTTCCGGGGGAAAGGGCAAAATAGTTGCTCTTTCCCTTGCGTATTTATTCTCTTTTACGTAAATTCGCAGCGTGAAAGCGTTAAATAAGTTTTTCCCGATGTTTTGTCTGCTGGCGATGATGGTTCTGACGGCATGCAGCGAGGACATTGATACGTCCTCTCCGCGCTATGTCTTCAGCGAGCATACAGCCGTCAGTTACCTTGAATCGCATCCCGGGCAATACGGCCAGTACGTGGCGTTGTTGCGATTAGTGCCGGTGAGCAAGCTCAGCCGTACGACCCTCTACCAGCTGCTCTCGGCTCGCGGCAACTACACCGTCTTTGCACCCACCGATCAGGCTATCAGCGAATATCTGCAGCGTCTGGTTGACGAGGAACTCATCAGCCAGCCTTCGTGGGATGCCTTCAAGGACTTCCCCGACAGCACGAAGCTGGATTCCGTGCGCAGGGTTATCGTCATGAACAGCATCATCGACGGAGGCGACTACGAGTCACAGCGCTATTACTATGCCGACCTTACTGCCATTACCAACAACGGCGAACTGCCGCTGGCGAACTTATGCGACCACAAGCTGACCGTCTCGTGGCCCAAGAAGGGGATTGACTCGCTCCTCATCGGCGGCGACTGCCTGATAGACAGCCGCAACTACGACATCCCCGTGCTGAACGGCGTCATCCATCAGGTGCACCGGGTAATTGCGCCGGGCGACAAGACAGCGGCCCATTACTTCCGCCAGACACTGGAGACGCAGCGGGAGGGCTACCTTGTCTATGCCCGTCTGCTTGAAGCTTGCGGACTTCTCGATACATTGGGCGTGGTGCGCGACGAGGTCTATGAGGATAAGTACCAGCGCGGCGAGATACCCGACTACGAGAACTTCCTGACACGTGGTTGGACGGACCTGAACGCTCAGCAGACCGATGATGCTTGTATGCCCGCTCATCGCCTGATTGGCTTCACCCTCTTCTTGGAACCCGATGCGTTCTGGCAAGCGCAGGGCATAGAACCCCGCAGCGAGGACTTGCCGGACCAGGTGCAGCGCTGGGTCGTCGAACATGAGCAGCTGGATGCAGACCGTCAGCTGGTGGCCGATGCGCACTACGATTCCCCCGACAATATCCTCTTCCAGTGGGTCACCTATCATATCCTGCCCTTCCGCGTGGCAGCTAATAAACTGGTTTACCACGAGAACGAGAAGGGCTACTATCGCTCGCAGCCCTTCAAGTACGCCACGCCCGTGTATGAATACTATACGACGATGGGCGACCGCCGCCTGCTGAAGATCATTGAGACCTCGATGAGCGATGGCGTATGCCTGAACCGCTTCCCGCAGGTGGACCGTGCACGCAAGGGCTCGGGCAAGGAGGTGGCTTGCGATGCCGACAAGGTAGGGTGTCGCGTAGAGCGGGAGAATGAACTGACGCTGGTGAACGAGATGGTCAACGCAGCCGTCTATCCCATTTTCACGCCGCTGGGCTACACGAGCCAGGTGCGCAATGAATTGGCCAAGGAACGCATCCGATTCGACGGCATGTCGCTCTTTCCCGAGGCGATGACCAACGAGCTCCGGCGCTGCGACTCCCACGAGAACCATCACCAGTTCGTCTATATCACCCCCAACAGCATCTACAAGTATTTCGACAATATGAGCATCAACGACGATGCCACCTTCATCTACTTCAACGGCTATGGCTACAACTGGCCCAACTACTGCAACGACGAGATGAAGGCGGTGGGCAACTACGACCTGATGTTCACTTTGCCGCCCGTGCCCCGTCGCGGCACTTACGAGATTCGCTACAAGGTGCTGGCTACTGCGGCCCGGGGCATCGTGCAGCTCTACTTCGGTTCGAATCCCGACAACCTGCCTGTGACTGGCATCCCCATCGATATCCGCAAGGACCTGAAGGCCGGTCTGCCTGCCGATATGGACATCACCGAGACGGACGACGACGATTACAACGCCGAGATGGACAAGTTCCTGCGCAACAACAATCGCATGCGCGGATGCCGTAGTGTGGCAGACGGAGGCAACTCCGAGCGCGAGAATATTGTCATCCAGCGCGTTATCGTTACCCGCCAGACTCTCGATCCTGGCGAGACGTACTACCTGCGCTGTAAGTCGGTGCTCGACAAGACGACGAACGAACTCTATATGGACTATATCGAGTTCTGTCCGAAGGAGATATACGACAATCCCGAAACACCCGAGGATATATGGTAGTCCAAGAGCTTAAAATGATTATGAGAATGAGAAGTAAGAGAATCCTGTTTTTCCTGATGCTATGTCTGATGACGCTTGGTGCTCAGGCCCAGACGTTGAGTAGTCCCGACGGCGCGTGGCAGCTGACGTTCAGCCTGCAGCGCGGCAGGCCGCTGGTGAGTGTGGTTCACAACGGTCAGGCGGTAGTTCGTTCGCGCGAAGTGGGCTTGACGCTGGTGGGCGAGAGTCCTTCGCTCGACGGTGACTTCACGGAGAAGCAGGCCGGTGCGAGTGCACCCTCGTCCCGAAAGGGCAGTGAGCTGAGCGTTACGCTCGCGCAGTGCACCACGGCCCGCGAACTGACTCTGCACTTTCGTCTGACGAATGATGGGCCCAGCTTGCGCTATGAGTTTCCCCAGCAGAATACCCTGGAGCGCTTCACCATACGCTTCGACGGGCAAGACCTCTCGCTGCGCGCCCCCGCTTCCACGCCCTGGATGCAGCTGACGGGCGAGAGCAGGTCTAAGGCCGCGGCGAAGAAGCAGAAGGGCGTGCAGATAGACCGCATCGAGCCTGAGTTCTGGTATGCGGGCATGAAGCAGACGGCTTTGCAGCTGATGGTCTATGGCGCAGGAATCGGCGAGGCCGGCGTCTCGCTGGCCGATTATGCCGGAGTCGCTCTGAAGGAGGTCGTTCCTTTGGAGAGTCCGAACTATCTGCTTGTCTATCTGGAGGTATCTCCCTCGGCTCAGCCCGGTACCCTTCAGCTCACCTTCACCCGGCAGGGCAAGCATCAGAAGGTGCCCTACGAGCTGCGGCGGCGCGACAAGCCCGGCACCGAGCGCGTGGGTTTCGATGCCTCGGATGTCCTCTACATGCTTATGCCCGACCGCTTTGCCAGCGGGCGGAACCTGACGGAACCCCTGCCCGATATGAAACCTTATACCGTGGACCGTAGCAAGCCCGGGTCCCGTCATGGCGGTGACCTGCTGGGCATACGTCAGCATCTTGACTACCTCACCGACCTGGGCGTGACGGCCCTGTGGCTCACGCCTGTGCTCGAGAACAATAACCGCAACGGCTCGTATCACGGATACGCCACCACCAACTACTATCGCGTCGATCCGCGCTTCGGCACCAACGAGGAGTACCGCCAGCTGGTGGACGAGTGCCACCGGCGGGGCCTGAAGCTCGTGATGGACATGATCTTCAACCACAGCGGCAGCGAGCATCCATGGAACCAGGACCGCCCCAGTCGCGACTGGTACAACGTGCCCGGGGACGGTTCCTACTTGCAGACGAGCTATCGCCTCCCGCCCGTTGTTGACCCCTACGCCAGCCAGGCCGATCTGAACGAGACCGTCAACGGATGGTTCGTGCGCTCCATGCCCGACCTGAACCAGCAGAACCCGCACGTCCTGCGCTACCTCGTCCAGAACAGCAAGTGGTGGATAGAGTATGCGGGCATCGACGGCATTCGGATGGATACCTACCCCTATGCCGACCGGCAGGCGATGGCCGACTGGATGCAGGAGCTGCTTGAGGAATACCCGCGCTTCAACGTGGTGGGCGAGGCGTGGGTCAACGAGCCTGCCTTCACCGCCGCCTGGCAGCAGGGGAGTCCTCTTTCCCGCGTGGACAGCCATCTGCCTACGGTCATGGACTTCAGCTTCCACGAGCGCATCAACCGCGCCGCCTCCGAGGATACCGATGCCGGGTCGCGCGGCCTGGGGCGCCTCTACAGCAACTTCTGCTACGACTACCTCTATCCCGACCCGCTCCATGTGATGGCCTTCATCGAGAATCACGATACCGACCGCTTCCTGCGCGACGGGCAGGACGTGCCCATGCTGAAGCAGGCGCTGACCCTGTTGCTCACCACGCGCCGCATCCCCCAGCTATACTACGGCACCGAGGTGCTGTTGAACGGCACGAAGGAGCGCACCGACGGCTATGTCCGCAAGGACTTCCCCGGCGGATGGCCCGGCGATACGCTGAATGCCTTCACGCCCGAGGGCCGGACGCCCGCCCAGCAGGATGTGCACGACTGGCTGCGCACGGTGCTCCGCTGGCGACGCCAGTGCCCGGCCGTTACGCGCGGCGGAATGACCCACTTCTGCCCCGTGCGCGGTTGCTACGTCTATGCCCGCACCGAAGGGGAGCAGACGGTGCTCGTCGTCCTGAACGGTACGGACAAGGCGCAGTCGCTGCCCATGTCCCGCTACGCCGAGGTCATCGGGCAGCGGCAGGAGGCGCGCGACCTGACGAGCGGGCGCACCGTCTCCCTGCAGGGCGAGCTGGAGCTTCAGCCCCGTGAGTCGCTGATATTGGAGTGGTGAGGCTCATGCCCTCCGGCTTCGGACGGCGACGGTTTGGGTGGGCGGAAGCGACAAAATATAGTACTATAATAAAAATGTTAAGCAAAGTGACGGCTTTTCAGAAATTCTTTGTATATTTGCAGGCGTAAACATACAAAACGAGAAAGATTATGCCAGAGATTTGCCATTTCTACGGAATCGTCATCACGATGTATCGAGAACGGCGAGACGCTGGCTAAGATTAACCCACTTGATTGAGACGATATGGAACAGACTAACACTTTGAAATGGGTCGTTGCCGCCCGCGTCGTGGGCGACTACCTGCTGGAGCTGGACTTCAACGACGGCCGCCGCGTCGTCTTCGACTGCCTGCCGCTTATCAATCAGTACAAGCTCTTTGCCCCACTGCGCGACAAGGACGTGTTCGCCCGATTCGCCCTCGACGGCTGGACAGTCACATGGCTCGACGGTACTGTGGACATCGCGCCGGAACATCTTTACGAATTGGGCAAGGCGGCGTAGTAATTAACGGAAACGAACAACGATTGGAGCAGCGAGAGCCATCAAGCTCGCTTGAATGGCCGAGTCGTGACAATCGAAGACAGAGTCAACGATACAAGCGGATAGCCGACAGACGGGCTTTCCGCTTTTGCTGTAAAGGGACTTTTTCTGCGCGTATTCGCCTAATATACATTAAAAATATGGGGCGATGTGACGGCGGTTCGGAATTTCTTTGTATCTTTGCAGGCAGAAACAATAAAATAACGTAGAGATATGGACACTAGGACACTCATGCCACAGACTACTCAGATGATTGTGACGCTGGATGACAATGCGCTCGTGGCCGACATCAAGCGGGCACTGAAGCTGATACGCGGCATTGCATCCGTGCGCGTGGCTACAATCAGCGACGACAACACCATTACACCAGCCTTGCGGCGGTCCATTGACAAGGCCCGTCGCGAATATGCCAAGGGTGAGACCATTTCGTGCACCACCCCCGAAGAGATGCAGCGCTATTTCGACAGTTTATGACTTACACGATAGAGTTTTCCAAGGCGGCTGACAAGACGATGCGCAAGTGGAAGAAGTCCAATCCACAGCTCTTCAGGAAAGCGACGAGGATTCTGCTGGACATCATGCAGCATCCACGCACTGGATTGGGCCATCCCGAGGCTCTCTTCGGCGGAAACGATGTAACCTATTCGCGTCACATCACAGCCAATGACCGCATTATCTACGACATCTATGACGACCGTATTTCTGTGCTGATAATCCAAGCAGAGGAACACTACAACGACAAGTAATTTCAGACATGCGAGAGAATGTGAGTAATATAACAATGTTTAACACGGATTATTTGGCTGTTCCGATAATTTGTGTAAACACACACACACACACACACACACACACACACACACACACACACACACACACAGATATACCTTATTAAATAAATATACGCGCATGCGCGTACCGATAGATGCGGCTCCTCTCGTCCCGACCGGGACGGGGGGAGCCGCTGTCGTGTCTATACCCTACGAGACAAATAAAGTTAAACCATTAAACATAAACAATTAAAAAGAAAATGCAAACGACAAGACAGAAATTCAATCTCATCCTCACCCTCGCCCTCTGGCTCGTGGCTGCGCAGACAGCGTGGGCTGTGACGGAAGAAGTCACCGAGACGTGGACCATGAACGGCTCTGCGTGCTCTATCTCGGGCAGCACATTGACCAATGGTGCTGGCAACAGAATGGTCTTAAACAATAATATGACTTGGACTCAGTTCAGTACGTATTCGTCAATTGACACCTCACAGAAGGGATTGGTTACCAACTCATACAATACAGAGATTAGTTTCCCCGACATTGAGGGGACGGTGACAAAGGTAGAACTCAAGAACTTCTTTTTGGGTGATGTTGGACTGGT
>JAILKU010000049.1 GCA_024693505.1 Bacteroidaceae bacterium
GGTCGGAAGAAAATTGGCAATCTCGTCTGCATCAGCAGAGATTTCCTTTTTAGGCTTCGCTAATTTGAGTGGTTCGCCTTGTTTTGTGAAGCACTTCGATGCCAGTTCTTCCATCTTTACAACGGATAGTTTCTTAGCATCTATCAGATTACCATGCACTTTTCTAATCATCATTCTGGCAGTCTCTACCGTCTTCAGCCATGCGATAGGTCTCAGTTCTTCTGGCTGCTCTACTGAGAATCCCATGTAATATTGCCAGCATCCCAGTGTTGTGTCATCTGCTATGAATCCCCCTTTCACCAAGAACTCATACCACTGTCTACCTTCTTCCTCACTCCTGTTCAGTGGGAAGTGCGGATTCTGCTTTGAATTATCACTACCATAATTCTCAGAGCCATACTCATTAAGCGTTCCGTAATTGTTCACCACCTTGTTAACAACATTATAGAAATTGTTGGTGATGTCGCTATGTGATTTATTATCTTCTGCCATTTTTATTCGTCTTAACGTTCCTTTGTTTTCTACAAAAAAGACGAGGGCACGTATTCGTATACAATTAAAGACCCAGGCTTCTCACGACCTACTCTTAAAACTGCAACACGACCGCCGCCCTCGCTGTGAATTTATCACGCGATGCGATGGTCGCATATCTTCTAAGAGTTTGTGGGCCAACGGCCCGATGTGAGAATTTGGGTCTTTAAAGACTGCGATAACTTCGCTTCTGTATTAACTGAATTTTAAATGTCTATTTCTTGCTTTACCTTATTATAATAATTCCACACTATTTTTTCTCACCACCCTTGTTGTTTACAACTTGGTCAACCTTCCCATGGAAGTTGTTGGTGATGTTTACTTCAACCTTCGGTTTACCTGTCAGTACTTCTGTTACTTCTTCAACTTGAACGCTGGTGTCTACAACGGTCTTATTTCCTCTACGCATCGGAAAATGCTTTGGCATTCGTTCCTGTCTCTCTCTTACCAAATTTATAAAGCTGCTCAGCGTACTGAGGCTTGACTGATATTCTTCTGGGAAAGTACCGATATGGTTCTCAGGTACCACAAGTAATACCTTCTCGGCAGCCATCTCCTTCAACTGATTTCTGGAGATACCTGGTTGCAGAGTGAACAGATACTTCTCATCCACACGATCTGCCTCGGTGGTTACTTGACGCCAACGGTCTTTACAGGTTGTTTTGGCACCAAGCACGGTTATGTCATCTGCAGGGAACTCGAAGTTATGATAGCATTCACTATTGGGGAACAAGAAATCGGGCTTCTTGTTATTCTCAGTAACGGCTTGCTCCTCAAAAATCAAATCCTCTGCATCGAATATGGCAGAAAGATGGTGTTCCAACGATTTACCGGCACGTGATTTGCGGCGGTTCAGAATCTTGTTGGAGAAATCAATCAAAGACTGGCAATCCTCAAAAGGCTGCGTATAGATAGGCTTATATACCTTCTCTTCCAAACTACGGAAAAGTTCCCATTCTGCCGAATACCAGCTCATGAGAATCTTGTCGGGAGTCTTTCTGATTTGTTCTGGGGTTACGTTGTTCAGGCGATTGTAAATGTCCTGTGCCATCTTTCCCATTTCATACGTCATGGGGAAATCCTGAAGATCCTTGATTCTCTCCATTATGGCAAGTCGTAGCATATCACCTTCATCACGAGCCTGCGACAAGTCAATAATCTGATTAGTCTGCTCTGTTGAGAGGTTAAAGTACGACAGAAAGGATTCAATATCATCGTCGCTTTCCAAGACAAACGCCTTGTAATAATCCGTATCTATCTCAGCAATGACGATAAGACTGCCTACATATCTGTCTTGCAAGAATTCAAAGTTCCTGCCAAAACGGGTGATACGGTATTCATTTCGGGTTCCTTGTCCATAATATATGAAGCGACTGGCAGTCTCAATATCGTTCTGCCATTTGATAGTGACCCATTTCTCACGGTTTTCGCCTTTACGGCACCGTTCACCAAACAACAGAGGGGCTGCATTCTTGGGGATATAGAATCCTGCTTGATGCGAACCGGTGGAGCCGGCATCGTTGCCAGTAATGAAGCGACAGAACGATGTCTTGGCGGTCTTTACGGCCTGTATTGATAAATCAAGTAACTCGCTCATTCTATTGTACAGTTTGCATGGTTTGTACTAATTGCTCTGATACAGCAGTAATCAATGGCACGATAACAGAATTACCACACTGGCGATACGCCTGCACATCTGACACTGCACTCAAAATATAGTTATCAGGATAGCCCATCAGTCTTGCGCATTCACGAGGCGAAAGCTTTCTCGGATTCATTCCATTCCCCTGCGGTATCAGGATTTCAGAGCCATCCTTATAATATCTTGCGCTAAGTGTACGACTGATGCCGTTCAAATCAACAAGTCCATACCCAAACCCATTACCTTTGGCACGATGTTTCTCCGCATAGTTCTGAAGATAAGTCCACAGCTTATCACTAAGGGTGTACTTCGGGTCTATGTTTGGGTCTAGAATCTCCCTGATACTACGGGTTGCCTGATGCTGTTCAGGGAATGCGAAATGTTCTTCACCATGATATCGGTCTTCATCGAAACCTACAATCATGATTCTCTCTCGGTGCTGTGGAACGTACGTCTGTCCGTCCATCACCAAATAGTGGACAGAATACCTCAACTCCCTCAGGGTTTCATATATCACACGGAAGGTGTTACCCTTATCATGGGAAGTCAGATTCTTCACGTTTTCCAAGAAGAATGCCTTCGGACGGTGGGTACTAATGATATCGGCAACATCAAAGAACAAAGTTCCTTGGGTTTTATCCTTGAAACCTGTTTCTCTGCCAAGGCTCTTCTTTTTTGAAACACCAGCGATAGAGAATGGCTGGCAAGGAAAACCAGCACACAGCACATCAAAATGTTCTGGAATATAACTCTTTGTTACCTCCTTAGTGATGTCACCAAAGGGCATCTCGCCAAAGTTCGCCAAATAGGTACGTTGGGCATACTTGTTCCACTCCGAAGAGAACACGCACTTACCACCCTGTGCTTGCATTGCAAGTCGGAAACCACCCATGCCGGCAAAGAGGTCGATAAATGTAAAGTTCGGCTGTTGAGGATCAGGGAAAGGAACCTTAAAGAACTCACGGAACATGTCAAATTCCAATGGGTTGTCTGCCGCATAGGCAATCTCCTCGTCAGTAAAGTCATCAAGCCTGTCCTTATATTCCAAGAACTCACGTATCAGAGCCATCAGCTCATTGCGCCGCTCTTGGACTTCTATTTGCGTTCCCTCAAAATCAGTAGTATGCAAATAGTGACTCAATGCCGCTATCTGATTCTCGTATGAGGTTTCGCCATATATCTTCAAACCGTTTTCGTCGACTTCCTCGGGGAAAGCCGACAACTTCGGTTCGTCGTTTATCTTTTTAATTGCCATAATTGGCTGCAAAGATACGAATTTCCTGCGAAAAAGTTTCTTCAAAAAAGAGAAATCACCTTATTATATGCGCAAATGAAAGATTTTTTAACAGATTGTTCCTTGGAATGGCGAAATATGGGAGGTTATAAAGTTATAACTTATAACTCCTGACATTTACATTTTCGTAAGTTATGGGATGCCTTGGACGGTGATGAAGAGAGGTATGGGTAGAGAGAATCATAATTATATAATTTATTATTATATATTATATATAATATATAATAATAAAAATTTCTGTTCAAGTAAAATACTGGAATTAAGATGTCAGGTGTCAGGAGTTATAAGTTTATAACCTGCATTTTTTGAAAAATAATTGCCGTTTTTCTTGCACAATTCAGGAAAAATTCGTACCTTTGCAACAAAGTTGCAAAAAGGACATAAAGCAACGAAAATTGCGGCATAACTACAGAGTAAATTTTTCTTAGTGCACGAGAAAGTTTTGTATAGTATAACCGCAAAACACGGAAGAAAGGAATAGGTTTTAAGGAAGCGGAAAAGTTTTTACAACCCTTAAAATTTATAATTTTATGGCACTTAAGGTAAAGGCAGTAGAAAGACTGCTGAAGTTTACGAAAGACGAGAATGATCCAGGTGTTTACCGCTATGTGATGAAGGCCGACCTGTACACCAGCCTCAGCCAGGCAAAGGTGATCCGCGAGGCTGCCCTCAGGAGCGGCGTGAGCCAGGGCGTGATGAAGGCCTGCTGGGATGCAGCCGGCGAGGTGATTAAGGCATGGGCTACGGAGGGCCACTCGGTGGCACTGCCAGGACTGGGCTCTATGCGTTTCGGCCTGCGCAGCAAGGCCGTAGAGGACGTGAACGACGTGAAGACCAGCCTGATTGAGAGCCGTCGCATCATCTTCACTCCCTCTGTGGACCTGAAGGACGAGCTGGCCAACACCAGTATCCAGATCACCTGCATCGACCGCAACGGTAAGGAGGTGAAGCGCGTCACCAGCACCAGCGGCGACGTGGAAGACCCCGAGGGCGGCGACGACAACGGCGGCGGTTCTAACGAGAATGAAAACCAAAACCAAAGCGGTGGCGGTAGCGGCAACGGCGGAAACGACGATCCTGACAACGGGATGGAGTAGAAGACCGAGCCCCTGCCCCTCTTTGAGGGGACAATTGACAATGAACAATGGACAATGAACAATGAACTCCTGGAGAAGTGAGCAAGGGCGCAGCCTAATTATGAATTATGAATTATGAATTATGAATTGAGTAAAGTGTCTCGTGGAATACGTAATAACAACCCCCTGAACATCAGGCGCAACCCAGCCAATAAGTGGCTGGGCCTGCGCCCCGTTCAGGCTGACCCCAGTTTTTGCCAGTTCGTGAGCATGGAGTACGGCCTGCGGGCAGCTATCAAGCTTATGCGGAACTACATCCGCAACGGAGCAAACACCCCCCGCCTGATCATCACCCGTTGGGCACCACCCGGCGAGAACCAGACGGACAGCTACGTACAGCATGCCTGCCAGCGGGCAGGACTCGACCCCGACAAGCCCGTTTCCTGCTGGGATGACCTACGCAAGCTCATTAAGGCAATGTCGTGGATTGAGAGCCGATATGAGCCTACTGACAGCGAACTGGACGAGGCAAGAAGACCCTACAGACCCTCCCCCCTCCCCTCCCTTATAGGGAGGGGAGGGGAATGTCTTGGAAGCTGGAGGCGCTAGGAGTAGGATAGCGCCAGGAGCAACGAGCAAGGGCGCAGCTTAATTATGAATTATGAATTATGAATTAAACTATGAGTAAAGAAACGATAAAATTTATTATTCAGCTCATCATCAGCATACTGACGGCCATCATGACCACTCTGGGCGTAACAAGCTGCATGGGAGCATTACACATCTGATAGTCATAACCGGACTTTAGCTCTTTTAACCTCTTTAAGCAGAAGCCCCTGCCATTTGGCAGAGGCTTTTGACTTTCGGTCTAAAATCGACGCGACTTGGCCAAATGAAAGCGAGTTTTCGTCTCAGCTCTCACTCCTTTTGCATTTAGTGATTTGCGATTTTAATGCCCTGCCAAGAACTTTTCCTAACCGGGAGGATGCACCAATCATGATGCATCCTTCTTTTCATTACTTACTGCCCGTCAGGCAGTTTCTTTCTCGCCTACCACCAGAGGTTATCCAACAGACCGTTGTTCTGCTTTACGCTAGGTACTATTGTTCCGCCGGTATCCACACCACCGTAGCCACCAAAACCACCGAGGCCAGTTGTACCGAGCGTACTCTGGGCTATCATTCTCTCTGTGTTGAGCTTAACGACCTTTATGGCCGGAGCTATATATGTCTTCTTCATTTTACAAGTACCTTTTTATTGTTGATAATATAAATTCCCTTGCCTGCCTTCTCCACGCGACGGCCAGCGAGGTCGTAGATTTCGCCATCTTGAATGTTTGAACCGTTGAAAGATTGAACATCCTCAATCCCCGTCGTGCCGTCCAAGGTGAACTTCATCTTGACTGGGGCTGAAGCGGCATAGGCGGCCAGCACGTCCTGGAAGTAGAAGTAGCCGCGATATCCCTTCATGTTCGTCTTCCCAGTGGAATACCAGAACTTATTGCTGTTCAGGAACAGACATTCCTCATCGATGAGCGTCGGCACATAGCTGCCCGTGAACGAGCCCAGGGTTCCCTTTGATTTCTTGCCCACCGATACTGCGGGGTCATCCTCGGGAGCGATGTCCACGCCGTCCACGGTGAATTCCGTCACGGCCGACGACACCTTGATCACATAGGGGTGATTGGCCTCAATGGCTGTCACGCTGCTGAACGTCACATCTATGGCCAGTGCATTGTCGCTGGCATCATATTCGGTGGTCTCCCAGCCCGTAAAGTCTGCCAACTGCACATCGCTGCCGAAAGCGGCCTTCGCCTGGGCCTCGCTCATGGCAAAGGGCAGGCAGATGGTGCTCCATTCATTGGCATTGATGGCGCGTTTCACCCGGACATTCACACCAGTAGCGGAAGTAGGAGCTGTTGTGGAGTTCTCGTCAAGGATTGTACGTCCGTCGCTCGGTTCGCCGATGGTGATATTGAAGTTCACACCCGCAAGGGGGTGCCCAATCTGGTCATTACCCTGCTTCTCTGAGAAAACAACGTTTGTCACACTTGCAGGAATGACCGTTCCTTTCTCCAACGAGGCATCAGCCTGCAAAGTGACTCTCATCAGTACGGCTCCTTCCGGCAAATTGCGATTTGACGCTGAGACACAGGTCATCGAATAGACATTACCTACTTTGCCTACGCTGAAACCATGATCGGTCCCGCTGCTGCCAAGTTCTGCTATTACATATCCTTCACCGTCTGTTTTCAGCGACAAGCCGTCAGCCAGTTCGATATCCAACTGGAAGGCGTTGAAACTTGTCTCAAACGATGAACCAATCTCCAAAGTCACTTCACCACCTTTGGGAACAGTGACATCACTCACGGTAATGACATCCGTAGCATTTGCACCTGCCATGTATGTCAGAAGCATGGCAAATGCGGAAAAGATTCTTTTTGCTTTCATTGTTTTTTATTTCAATTATTTACACTATTTATTTGTATATCTGTCCTATTGCGGGTCAAGGCTTTCTACCCTGTTCCTGAACTCCTTTACGTTCCTACCCTTATTGATTATCATGTCGATGATGGTCGTCACATCTACGATATCTACGTCTCCGTCGTTATTCACATCGGCGGCTTTCAGGATGAAGTTTGAGGGAGTTTGGTGAATTATATGCCCAATGGTGGAAGTAACGTCCACGATGTCTATGTCGCCGTCACCATTCACGTCGCCCGGAGTGACATCCGTCACGGTCAGCGTCGCCGGTGTGTTGGCCAGAACAATACCTGTCTGGTTCGTGCCGCTCTTTACCGATAGTTTGGCATCGGTAATTAAGATATCATAGTCTGCTATCCCGACGTTCTGGTCAACATTGATTTCGATATATGCTACGGTTCCCTCTGTGCCTTTCAGGGCACGGTTCTGCGTATTGATAATCGCGAAGCTGTAATGACCGTCTGCTACCTTGCTGCCCGTAGCCGTGTGCCCGTTGGAGCGGTCGCCCATAGTAATATTGACATGCCCTTCGGAATCCACTGTCGGGATGGTGAAGCCCTGGGGAAGTAAGAGGTCAAACTGAACGCCAATCGTGTTGCCTTCGTCTGTGAGCGAGATGGGCAGTCTGACTTTTGATCCTGCGGTAGTTGGTACTTTCACCGCATCCAAATGGTTGGTCAGGCTGAACTCCGTGATGGTGGGGAATTTGTTCCATCCCGCTGCTGCCTGATACTTTGCCTTGCTGCCAGCAGGCACATAGAGCGTTGCATTTTCATTACCCCAGCCCACCATAGCATCTTCGAAAACATCCTCAGAAATGTTCATTGGCTCGGATGCCATTATCGTTACAGATGAGAGGTTTGGGGTCGAAAACGCAGACGCCCCAATACTTGTTACACTTGACGGGATGAGAACCGTTTTAAGACCGTAACAATTTTCGAATGCCTGATTTCCGATGCTCGTCACACTTGAAGGGATATTGATATTAGTTAGGCCATTGCAATTATAGAACGCCGCGACCCCAATGCTCGTCACGCCATAAGGAATGACTGTATTCTGACAGCCAGCTATCAATGTATTAGAACTTGTTTCTATAATAGCGTTGCAGCCTCCACGCGAATCATATTTAGAATTCCCTGATTCAACGGAGATTGATGTCAGACCACTGCAATGACGGAACGCAGTGTACCCAATGCTCGTCACACTCGAAGGGATGGTGATGGATGTCAGACCACTGCAATATTCGAACGCCCAGTTCCCAATGCTCGTCACACTCGAAGGGATGGTGATATTAGTTAGGCCATTGCAATTCTTGAACGCCAATTCCCCAATGCTCGTCACACTTGAGGGGATGCTGATGGAGGTCAGGCCAGTGCAGTTATTGAACGCACTGTCCTCGATTGCCGTCACGCTCGAGGGAATGATTGTATTCTGACAGCCAGCTATCAATGTATTAGAACTTGTTTCTATAATAGCGTTGCAGCCTCCACGCGAATCATACTTAGAATTCCCGGGGTCAACAGAGATTGAGGTCAGGCCAGGGCAGCTACTGAACGCATAGTTCCCGATGCTTGTCACACTTGAGGGGATGTTGATTGAGGTCAGGCCAGAGCAACCAGAAAACGCGTTGCCCCCGATGCTCGTCACACCCTCTGAGATAGTTATAGAGGTCAGGCCATAGCATCCCATGAACGCACCGATCCCGATGATTGTCACACTTGAGGGGATGTTGATTGAGGTCAGGCCAGAGCAGCTGTCAAACGCTTGCACCCCGATGCTCGTCACACCCGAAGGGATGTTGATGGAAGTAAGGCCAGTGCAGTAATAGAACGCAGCTTCCCCAATGCTTGTCACGCCTTCAGGGATAGTGATGGAGGTCAGGCCGGAGCAATCGATGAACGCATCGTAACCAATACGAGTAACGTTGTAGGTCGTATTATTATTAGACACACGTTTCGGAATGGTAATGGCATCATAGTAGAAGTCGCCATTACCTTCACCATCCTCCACATACGTTACCTCAACCGTATTGGTTCCCGTAATGTTGTAATACAAGCCGTTGACACTAAAGTCGTAGGCCCTTGTCATCGTGCTCACCAATAGGGCGAGCAGGCACAGAAATAATTGTTTAAGTTTCATAGGCTGAAAAATATTATGATTGAATACAAAAGCTCATACACAAAGTCAATATAGATAGGACAATAGTTGCGAGGATACCTATCATTCCCAATCTCATTGAGATTCGAGTGGCGTGATATGGATGATTCCAAAAATACAAGAATTCACTTCCTTTAGAGATAGTTACCTCATCGATATAATCTGGTTCTGTTTTACTCGCCAGTAAACGAATGGAATTCGGTGATAAAGCAACTTGATTACCTTTCAGTCCATTTGATCCAAGAAAAGCGCGATGAATGGAAGTGCCGTCTTTAGTGGAAATCTTTACTACACTTAGCCGCTTCAATCCGCTTGAAGCATTCTTTCTTTGTGTTTTAAAAATAGACTCATAGTTCAGTCCGAATATAAGTACTTTATCATCGTATTCAGCTGTGCTATAATCTGCAACTTGGAACATTCCGAGATTGCTCGCCGCCGGAAGGTATCCATCCGGTGATCCTTTTGTAAGGCGTAAGAGTTCACAATTCATCTTTTTCATTTATACCATTTTCCATGTGCCACTCCATCCCCCTCATGGCATTAATTATAAATAATGTATACAAGAAAAGCGGGGGACATGTCCTCACTCATCTATCTTCTGGTATCGCCAAACACCACAAACTGAAATGAACTGGAAACAATAACCCCTCGCCGTAATATGCAGCTGCAAACGGCAAGGGGCCGCATGCATACGTTGCTACATACAGACGAGAGTCTATCCTTCAGACATCCTTCAGTTCTGTTGAAATTGGCGATTTCGAAGATAAGGATGAAAGCGGAAACGCTCTCTTGATCAAGTGGCTGACTATCGTTTTTACACGATTTGGTCCACAAGACGGCACAAATTTACAAATATTGTTTAATTCAGCAAAGAAATGGAGAAATAAAACATGGATATTAGACAAAAAAAGAAAAAATCACCGGTATTCGCAAAGAAAAGTGAAGAAAGATTTTGGCGCTTCGTTAAAAATTCTCCTTTCGGACACTATAGACCCTAAGTAAAAAATATATAAATTCTCTATAAAACCTCTATCCCTATGGTATAAGAGACCGTATAGAGGTTTTATAGAGAACCAGTAGAGGTTTGGTTCTTTACCACCGCAAAGCGATTTCCAACCGATTTCCAACCGAAATCACTACAGGTTTGCGCAATATCCGACACAAAAAGAAGACCTTCGGCAATTCAAAATTCAAAATTTATAAATTCATTCAAGTTTCGGAATTACATGAAGATAGTGATTTTTAGTCGCCTACGGCGAGAAATCCGTCAAATCAACACAAATCAAACAACTCTATTTTGAAAGATTTGTAAGATTTCTGTCACAAAGTGACACTCATTTATCAGGAATTTGACCTTTGGTCTTCAGATGTCACGACTCGGGATAGTCCATGCAAGCATGACTCTCCTCTCGCTGCTCCATCTGTTCTGCGGGATATAAAAACATAGCAAGTAGAAACAAAAAGTCCCAACGAAATAAAGGAAATACACAGAAAAAACTTAGCTTTGCCGGCAAAGCCAAACAACTCACATTTGAAAGATTTGAAAAGATTTGTGAGATTTCTGTCACAAAGTGACACTCATTATCACATATTCTGAACGCCCGATACTTTAATAAATTCAAAATTATCGCGAGGCGCAAGTTTTATAACGAACACGAATAGGGATTCAACCACATTCGATAGATTCGAGAGATTAGTGTTCGCAAAAAAAACTTATGGACTCCAGCTATTTATCTTCGGTAAGCATTTGGGCAGTTTGTTCAAAGTCATCTATGATGGCTTTTGTCAAGGGATTTCTATTTTCCACTATGATTGCTGCATAGATACCCTGCCCTTCTATCGTCGCACTTGCCGTTTTTATGGTAAAACGTTCAGGATCTGCAGTTTCTTCAAACCAACGCAGAAATAGTCGATTACGTGCTGCCTCACGACTATCACTCGTATCACAGATATATAGCAGACCATCTAAATTCTCTTGAAAGAACTCTTCGACTATAATTATTATGGTATTCTTAACGTTGGGGTCATGAGATACATGCAGCTTGTTTTGATTACTGATAGAAAGCTGGTATGTCTCACATCCGCCAAGTGGATCATTTTCTATGAAACCAATACCATAGATGACACCCCTGGATGTTTGAAACACATAATCGCCATCATCTGCTCGCTTAACCAGATATGATGATTTCTTGTTGATATACTCCAGGGAAAGGTCGTTCACAGGTCAGGCTGAGGCATACAGATTTTTCACATCAGCATATTTGGCCTCAAACTTTTCTTCCCATTCTTTCTTTCGGTTCAATGCGTTTTTGAAACGCTTCAGAGCCTCTTCTTTTGTCAGTTTCATATGCATACACACTAATTTTCAATGCAAAGGTACGATAATAAATCATATCCTCCAAATTAATGCGAACTTTTATTAGCTATACATCCCACCCTCGCAATGGTTCATATTTGGTTCTTTAATTGAACCTACTCCACAAACCGAAAGTCCCGCAACATCATATCAGCCTTTGCATTCCTGATTTGGAAGGCTAAACGGTGTCTGCCGGCGGGTATGTTGACCGGGAATCTCACTTCCTGCCATTTCTCGGGGAAAGTCTTCAGCGGCATTTCGGGATATTGTGCTTTTGAGACGTCATTATCAGATATGGTATAGCTACCAATGGATTTCTTATCGCAAAGCACCTCGACGACTGCGCCGGGCTCAGCGGATAGCATGTTCATAACGAGTTCCCTCACTCCGCCGGGTACTTTTATATTCACGAATCCGATGTATGCCTTTTCACCGTTGATGGCGAGGGCCTGTCGCGGGTCGCGGAAGCCCGGACGGAGCAGGTGAAGGCCTATGGCCTCGTCGAAGAGGTCGAGATCGACTGGCCGGGAGGCATCGTAGTGATTGCCGCGTATGGCGTCGTCGATGACGAAGCTGTCGAAGTCGGCATAGCCAGAACGGGCAGCGAGGAGGTTTTTGCGCGTGAAATACTCACGTCCCACGCCCTCTTTGGGCTGGCTGTAGCAGGCGAGGGCATGCCGCAAGCCCAGGTAGCCGAAGAATCCCGACGGCGTCTCGTCTGCAATGGCCTGGAAGGTCTTGCCGTCGAGACTCCAGCTGAAGCAGACTGTTCCGCGCTTCGTGATCTCGGTGCGAAGCCATATACGGGTGGTTTCGGCGGGAAGGTCGATGTTGGCAAGGATGGAATCGGACGCTTCGACGCTCTGCCGCACCTGGAGCTGCAGCCCCCGGGCAGTGCGGAAGACGCCTTGCTGGAGCATGGCGCTCCCCATGACGCCGTTGCCTGCGAAGTCGCCCGGCTGAAGGCCTGAAACGTCGAGCAGCGCCGTTGCCCGCGAGGAGGGGCCGGTAAAACGCTGTGTGAGCGAGTTGCGCGCCCAGTAGAAGCCCGGCGAGGGCATGGCATGGAGTCGGAGGAAGCCCCGGCGCTCGGAAAGGGAATATCGCTCGCTCACCGGCACGTGGCTCCACTCCCAGACGGGTTTCAGCTTTTTGCCGGAGAAATCATCGCTCTCCTGAGGGCTGTGGGCGCGTGCCAGCTTCGAGGACGAGAAGGAATTGCCGTTTGAGCGGCCTCCCGTGAAATAGGGGAAGATGCCGTCATGGTTTACCTGTCCCACATGACCGCCACCCCAGCCGAAATGTGCATCTCCGTACATTGTATTCCATTTGTTGCGCATATCAGGCTTGTATGCGATGATCGGCATCGATGTGTAGTCGGGCCAGCCGTCGATCCAGCGGATAGGATAGAAAACAGGGCAGCGGCCGATATAGTCGCGGTCCTGGAAGAGGAAGCCGATGGAGCTGCCGGAGCGTGTATCGACATATCCGCCCTGATGCAGGCCTGCCCGGGCGTAGTTGAGGTCCGAGTCCAGCAACAGCCTCGTCTCATAGGGCCCCCAGATGCTTCGTGAGCGGCTCACCATCTGCACACCCTCGTATCCCTTTGCTGTATTGAAGACATAGTACCATCCCTCGCGCTTGTAGACATGGCTTCCCTCGAGACCTGCTATCGTCATGTCCTTTAGCCCCTCAATCTCGCGGGCATTGAGGATAAGCTTGCCCTGCGGGTCGCCGAGCGGCGCAGTCATGTCGCTATTCAGCTCCGTTACGTAGACCTTATCCTGTCCGTGGACCACAAAACTGCGTCCGTCGTCGTCGATGAAGAGACCGGGGTCGTAAAACTGGCAGTCGAAGACGTTCATCGTGTAGGGACCTTCCGGTTTGCGGCTGCGGCAGAGTATGAAGCGCTGCTCGGCGATGTTCACGCCGATGTAGAACCATCCCCGGCTGTACTTGATGGTCGGCGCCCAGCAACAGAGTCCGTATGCCGTCCCACGGTTCTCCATACTGTACTTGGGAAGGAATGTCAGGCTGTCATAGGCGTGTCCGATGATTTTCCAGTTAATCAGATCGCGACTCTTGAGCACGGGAATGCCCGGCATGCAGTGGAACGTGGATGAGACCATGTAGAAATTTCGCCCTACGCGGATGATATCGGGATCGGGGAAGTCAGCGCGCAGGACCGGGTTGGTAAACGTGCCGTCGCCGTTGTCGCTGGAGGGAACGAGCATCTTTGTGCTGCGACAGGAAGACAGAAAGGCCGTGGCGGCGCATGAAATCAGAAGCGCGACGGCTGCAGAGAGAAGTGAACTGCGTAGTGTCATAATGATAAGGCGTTTAGTTCGTTTTGGGGGCATAATCTGAGAAATATATGCTTAATAGTTCATTTTTGTGGGCAAATTTAGGCAAACAGCTAAATAAAAAGAAAGGGAAAAACCTAATGTGGCATAGGGATTTCCCTAAAATCGCTTTCGGCCGCGCCGTTCCTCATTCGCCGTCCACAAAGACCTTCTTCACAGCCTCCAGATAGCCGTAGCCGTACTTATTATCAGGTTGCAGATAGCTTGTCTCCGTCCACTCGTTCCAGGAATTGATGGTGATGAGAGGTGCCAGGCCGGGGTGGCTGTCAACGTACGCTTTAGCCATACGCAGTCCCTCGGCAAACTTCTCAGGCGTGTTGTTCTTCACAACCGGGCTCTTACCAATGCGTGGACTGTTGTCCCAGCCTATGCTGATGTGGGGATAGTAGGGCAAAGTGAACAGCGAGTCGATGCGCGCCCATTCAAGCTTCGTTTTTTCGAGCAGAGCGTCGTATTCTGCGTCAGGCCACACGTAATGGGCAAATTGATAGTGAGATAAACTGTTAAAACCAAGCTGTTTCATAAATGTCTCCTCAGGTCTCTGCGTTTTCTCCTTGTCAACACCCGAAAGATTGAATTGTCCGCTGTGCATAGTGAACTGCAAGTCCAGATCGGGGAAACCGGCACGCTTCACCTCCTGCCGAAACCATGCAAGCGCCTCACTGGCCTCCTTAATGCCTCCCATTCCCTTAATGAAATTCGTCACTTCGTAGATCATAAACACCGGCTTGCCGTCGATCTTGTAATAGTTGGGCTGACTGATGAACAATTCGATGTTTCTCTTGCACATGCGCTCGAACTCCTCACGTCCGATGCGTCCTGTCCATATCTCGTTCTTGGGATCGAGGTTTGAAATGCGCGTATCCCACGTATTGCCGACGGGATGATTGGCCCACATGAGGTAGAACTTCATCTTGTCGCGGTTCGGGGCCTTCAGAAAGCCGTCTGTAAGCGTCGTCTCCATAAAGGGACGCCCGTCGTACCAATACCAGTCGAAGATAAAGACATTGACGCCATGACGCGTTGCCTGCTCGATCTCCATCTCCATGACGGCGGGGTCAGCTTCGTTTACGGGGCCCCAGAGCGGCTGACGATTCCAGTAATGGCCCGGATTGCGCTGCTGCATCGTCAGCACAGTCTCCCATTCGCCCATTCCTGAGGGCCAGAAAGGCCGCAGACGCGGATCATTGTATGCGTAGGCGGGATAGAGGTAGGCGGCAACGTCGTAAACCTTCTTGGAACTGGCCTGCACGCTCTTGGACTTGGCTAAAACATTATTGGACTTGGCCTGCACGCCGGAGCAGACGACTAAAAGACCTGTCAGGACGGCACAACGCACGAACAAGGCCCCAAAACTGAAAAGCAGAAAGGATTTTCTCATGTATATAAATGTTAAAGGTTAGTTTCTTTCCCTAATCGGGCGATTTCAGTTGCGAAGTTACGAATTAACGTGAAGAAAACAAAAGAAATCGGGCGAGAAAAGTTTTTAAAGCATTTTTTTCGCTAACTTTGCAGTCAAAAAGCAAATGTGAACATCTCTACATCAAAAAGAATAAGCTATGAAGACCTTTCTAACAGCTATTGCCGCAATCATGCTGCCTGCAACGCTCGGCGGAGAAGAAGTTCAGCCCGACGAGAACCCGATAGCCACAATCAGCCACGACCCTGGCTTCATGACCATCCTACATCACTGGGGCTTCATCGGTGACTCGCTGAGCAGCGGCGAACTGGAGTCGCGCTCCACAAACGGAGAAGAACGAAGAGGCTGGCACGACATGTACGAGTATTCCTGGGGCCAACGCCTCTGCGCAGCAACAGGAACAGAAGGTGAAAACTACTCACAGGGCGGTGAAACGACTTTCGGATGGATTGAACACTTCTGGAACAATCCAAAAAACGGTAATAACAACATCGACGCCAAGGCAAGTCCCAAACAAGCCTATATCATCGCCCTGGGAGAGAACGACGAGAACATCAAGTTCCCGATAGGTAATGTTGATACGGACATTGACCTGAAAGACTATTCCAAGAACGACAGTACGTTTGCAGGCTGCTACGCAGGCATCATCCAGCGTGTCAAGACGATACAACCTGACGCCAAATTCTTCGTTGTAACCATGCCCAAGGGCAACGATCCGTACAACAAAGTCATCCGGCGGATGCCGCAGCTCTTCAAGAACGTCTATCTCATCGATTTGGAGAAGTATGGCGGAAACTACTGGGCAAAAGACTTCCGCGAACGCTACTTCCTGGGCGGGCACATGAATGCAGCGGGTTATCAGTGGGCTGCCTATATGTTCATGACCTACATCAACTGGATTATCGAGCACAACTGGCAGGATTTCGTTCAGGCAGGCTTTATCGGCACACCGCACAAATACTAAACCCGATAAAAAGAAATGAGAAGAAGTATCCGCCATTCCGATCCGGCCGAAATACCCATTTTGCTTCATCTTGCCGAGGAAGCCAAGACGATTATGCGTTGCAGCGGAAACATGAAGCAATGGGGAGCCGGCTACCCCAATGCAGAAGTCTTTCTGTCCGACATCGAGAGGAAAGCCAGTTTTATCGTCTTTGACGAGGAAAACAAGAGGCCAATCGCCACTTTTGCCTTCATCCCCGGCCCCGACCCCACCTACGCGAAGATTTACGACGGACAATGGCTCGACGATGCGGCTCCCTACTACGTTATCCACCGCATCGCGTCGCTGACGACCGAAAAAGGTATTATGCAGACGATATTGGACTTCGCCTTCGCCCAAACCGACAATATCCGCATCGACACACATCGCGACAACGTCATAATGCGTCATTTAATGGAGAAGTACGGCTTCTCCTACTGCGGCATCATCTATCTGGCCAATGGCGACGAACGCCTGGCCTTCCAAAGAATAAATGTATAGATTCTCTATTCCTGAGTCGTCTCCAAACCCTTCTCCGACCACTCCAGGATGCCTCCATTCATGTCAACAACCTTAAAGCCGGCCTTTGCCAGTTGAGTGGCTGCATCCTTACTGCGCCTTCCGCTGCGGCAATAGACAAAGACCGTCCTGCCGGCATCCAGCTGAGCCTTAGCCTTCGACAGGAAGTCGTCCTGCTTCACATCGATATTTACGGCGGCGGGCAAGTGGGCCTCGGCAAACTCTTCGGGAGTCCTGACGTCAACTAACTGAGCGCCAGACTCGGTTGCCAGACGACTGCTGAAGACCTCGGGTGAAACACTCTCGAAATCCGCTTTCTTCGAGCCCAACACAAAGGCCAGGATAAATGCAACGGCAAACACTACGGCCGCGATAATAAAGACAAACATTTTATTCATAACATCTAGTATATTTATTACCTTACAAGATTCGGAAAAGAGTCGGCGAAGAGAGATTATCTGATCTCCACCATTGCCGGGAAGCAGTAGCGCGGATCGCCGCGCCCGCTCATCGTTCGCCTCATCACATCCTCCTGCCGAAGCACCTTACCCTTGAAGACGCGCCGCCCGTTCAGCATCACCGTCACCTTCTTGTCCAGATTCACCAGTTCGTCGCAGAGATAGAGCGTCAGCCGGCTGTAGTCGCAGCGCGTTATGTTGATGGTGTTCCCCTCAACAGAAAGGCGCACCTGGCGTCCGCGCTTCATCTCGTCGCCGGGCACCTGGAGCCAGTAGAACGAGGGCCTGAGCACTTCCTCCTGCTGCCAGACAATATTGCGGGGATAGGGATCGCGCACAAACTGACGCATCCAGGGCAGAGCAGCCCTGTCCTCGCGATCCATCCAATGTCCCTTGCCAGGCATGATGTAGGTCTTGTGCCTGTATCCCTCCGGGCAGTCGCGCTCAAGCGAGTCCATCTGCAGGCCGCGTTCGGCACAGAGCTTGTTGCGATTGTATGCCGCATCGTTCTCGCCGCACCATATCATGAAGGGCAGATTGCGCAGGTTCAGCAGGCTGACATCGCCCGGATGACCGGCCATCATCGAAGCGGCAGCCCAGTAGTCGGCCATCCTCGGAGCCATGCGCCAAACGCCGTCTCCGCCAGCCGAATAGCCCATCAGATAGACCTTGTCGGGGTTCACGCCGTGGCAGGCCACCATAGCACGAATCAGCTTTTCGTAGAGCACATCGATGGGTGCCTGACACCACATATTCCAGGCGTTTACCGGAGCCCGGGGAGCCACATAGACCCCCTCCTCGGGCTGATAGAGGCGCTTCTGGTTCTCCCACTGCCCGTTGTTGATTTCCTGCGTAGTACCTCCACCGCCGTGCAGGGATATCCACAGGCTGCGGTCGCCCATCGGCGCATTGCCATAGACGGTGAACCAGATGGGCATCCGGTCTTCGCCGTTGCTGACACAAAGGTCCTCCATCCGGCCCGACAGGAACATCGGCCCGTATTCATCTTGCGTCTGCTTCATCCACTCACCAATCACCTGTTCCCTCAACTTGTCGCTCTCAGCACGACTCAGGCCCTTCCCTGCCGTCAAATCAGCCGCGCTCAGCAGCAGCAGGACGGCCGGCAGAAATCTCAAAATGTTCATCTTCTTCATTGTACATTATTAAATTGGGCAAAACATTTGGCCGGTTTGCCACAAATCCGTTGCAAAGATAAGAAAAAACTTTAAGGCGACCAAGAATAATGCTCAAAAGTTAAGCTCCGCAAGATTTTGGACGGTCTGCTTGATATTTCTCTTCGCCGTCTCCGCCTTCATTGCCTCTTCCTCGGAAATTACCGGAGGGTTGATGCACTCCACACAGGAAAAGCCGGCATCGAGCAACGCCTGCCGGTCCTTGACGCGACCTGCAATCAACACGACCGAAACATGGCAGGCCTGTGCCCGCCTGAGAATGCCGAAGGGCAGTTTTCCCATCAGCGTCTGCCGGTCGGCAGCGCCTTCGCCGGTGATAACCATATCAGCATCCCTGAGAACGTCCCTGAACCGGACTGTATCGAGCAGGAGGTCAATGCCCGACCGGCATTCGGCATTCATATATTGCAGGAAGGCATAGCCCAGACCACCGGCTGCCCCGGCGCCGGGAAGGTCCTGACGGTCATAGCCGAAACGAAGGGCTGAACGCTCGGCGAACTGCCGGGCACGCTCGTCGAGAGCAATGACCATTTCAGGAGTAGCCCCCTTTTGAGGCGCAAACACATAAGCCGCTCCATTTTCGCCGCAGAGAGGATTCGCGACATCGGTAGCGATAGTGAAGCGGACATCATCCAGCGCATGAACCTCATCCCACGAACGGCCCTTGGCGCAAGCGTCGGTAATAGCCCGAAGCATGCCGATACCGCAATCGCTGGTGGCACTTCCGCCAAGCCCGACAACGATATGCCTGCATCCCCGGCGCACCGCATCGACTACGAGCTGCCCCGTGCCATAGCTGGTTGTCAGCATCGGATTTCGCTCTTCGGGAGCGAGCAGGGTCAGTCCGCTGGCCTTGGCTATTTCAATCACAGCCGTCTCATCCTGTATCAGATACTGCGCCGAGATTGGCCTCATCAGCGGATCTCTCACATTGACAGTCACAAGTTGCCCACCCTTAGCCGACTGCAGCGCCTCCAGCCAGCCTTCGCCCCCGTCGCTGACGGGAATCTGTACGACCTCAGCATCAGGCATCGTCTGACTGAGGCCCTCTGCCGCTGCCCGATTAGCTTCTTTTGATGAAAGGCAACCCTTGAACGAGTCGATTGCTACAATTATTTTTCTCATACTTTTTCCTATCCGGAATCGCCATATCTTGAGTACAAGGCAATTTGCGAAACCCGCCTCAAAAATTTGCCAGACCCGCCTCAAAAATTTGCCAGACCCGCCTCCCGTAAAAAAAACAGGCGGAACGGGAATTGGAAGAAATATCTATTTCGTCTTGATGATATCGAACAGATAGGAGAAGCGGGCCAGGATGGCACCGTTGGCGCTACGGCCGAAAGGATCCTTCTTGCTGTTGCGGAAGATGTCGCTGAGGCCGAAATAGTAGCGCCCTTCGAGCAGGAAGCGATGCCCGCTGCGTGTGCTGACATCCATTCCCAAGCCGCCGGTCAGGCCGTATTCGAATTTCCGCTCGACATCCTTGCCGTACTGCATCGTCACATTGTTGGGCCTTACGAGCGGTTCTCTCCACGGTCCGCCGCGCTTTTCCTTCTCGCCAAGTACGAATCCCAGCTGGGGACCGATGCAAAGGAAGCCCTTTACCCCACCCCGCTCACGGCCAAAGCCCAGGTTGGCCAAAAGAGGGACTTGCACATAGGAGACGTTGCGCTGATAGGTGTCCTCGCTGACTTCAATCAGTTCGGTCCAGCCCATCTGGCTCCAGGAGCACTCGGCCTGCAGGGCACAGAGCGCATTGAAATACTTCTCGCAAGTGTAGCGCACGACAAAGCCCATTGTAGGACCGCCGTGCCATTTCTGTTTAACAGTCGGATTGAAGCTGACCTTGTTGAGCACCCAGCCGCCGGTAACGCCGACGGCCAGGTCGGTTCTGCTCTCGCCGACCTGGGCACAGACGCCCAATGCGGCAGACACGAACAGCAATATGACACAAAGGCGCTTCATCGAATCTGCTCTACCTTCTGATCGGGTGTGTAATGAACCAGCTGAATGGCACGGTTTGTGTATCCCTCGTCACCACTTCCCCCGACGAAGCGGAACGGATGCTGAACGGGTTGCAGCTGCATCTCGCCCTGGCGCTGCTCGAAGAAATCGCCGTAGCGGGACAGTCCCCGGAGGAAGTAATAGCCCATATCGAAGCCCATCATGCCGTAGCGGGGGAAGCTGACTGACATCGGCTTGCGGAACAGGGCCTGATAGCGTTGTTCAAAGTCGGTGGTCTGCCTGGACAGGGGATTGCGATAATACGGCGTATAGAAATATGTATCGTAGCGGTAGAACTCGCGAGCCAGCTGACCCGTATAGGTCTGCCACTCGGGATAGCCGAGCAGCGATACCCGATAGCCGGTGGAGGCATGACTGTCCAGAAAAGCATTCAGGCGCGAGAAAACGACGTTCAAGGTCTTCTGTGAAGTATTGTCCGGAATGATAATATTCTTGCGGAACTGGTTCAGCGCACTCTCCCACGCCATTTCATCACCGTCAATATTAACCACCCTCATGGAAACGCCCTTCTCCTCGAGCTGGCCTTGCATCTGCGAAGTAAAGGCATCGCCCTTCAGGTCGGTATCGTTGGAACGGAGCAGGACGAAGTTACAGTCGTCGAACTGGCGCAGGACGAGACGGGCTGCCTCGCGCTGAACGACGAAATTACTGGAGGTCGCCGTATATTGCAAGGGGAAACCGGCTGCCGGCTGTGTGTTCTGAAAGGGCAGGACAAGCCGGCAGTTGCGCCCCCGGCAATAGTCGGCAAGCACAGCCACCTGCTCCGTATCGGCGGGCCCGAAAGCAACGTTCAGGGCATCCAGATCGTTGCCATGAAGGGTGGCCAGCATTTCATCGCTTGTATGCCCGCAATGTAGGGTGTACATTTCCACGTTGACGCCTTGGCGCTTCACGCTGTCCACCGCCATCAGCAGGCCGCGGTAGAACTCCAGCACCTTCTCCCCCCGGGCCGACGTATCCTCCAGCGGCAGGAAGACACCGACGCGCAACGTCTCGTAGGTCGTACGCTTCACGGGTTCGGCAACAGGCACAGTCACCACTTCGGGCGCCGGCGCAGGGGCCTCCGGAATAACCAGGAACTCGCCACGCTTCACCTTCCCCTTCTTGATATCGGGGTTGGCACGCAAGAGCGATTCCTGGCTGACATTGTACATCCGCGAAATACTATAAAGCGTTTCGCCCTTCTGAACCTGATGCAGATTGTTCAGAGCACCACCAATCGTACCTTGGGCATACAAAACATACGGTATGCACCACAAAAACAGAGCAAATATACGTTTCATGACGACAAAGGTAACACTTTTTTCCGTCTCAAGCCTACATTTCGCTACAGAAATACGCTTCATGTCGAACTTTTTTCATATATTTGCACGATTTTAGACCGAACCTATGAGACAAATACTGCTTTTTATCCTCGCAATGATTCCTTTTGGACTCTTTGCGCAGACGCAACCCTCGGTGAATCCGTCGGGAACATATACGACCGGCGACGGCGAGGAAACCGACGATGCATCGGCCTCGATGAGCGCCCCCGTCACCGCACATTTCAGCGCAAACCCCTCAAACGTGGGCGACTATAGTGCGCGTTACGAATGGAAGATATGGATGGAGGGCGAGGCCGACAAGCCCCTTCTGCACCGCTTCGAGGAAGAGATAGACTACGTCTTCACACAGAGCGGAAGCTATCGTGTGCAACTCTATGCCACCTTCATCCTCGGCAACGACACCATACCCTACCCGACCGAACAGGACACCCCCATCATCGTCAGCATAAGCCAGAGCAGCCTGGATTTCCCCAACGCCATCTCGCCGAACGGTGACGGATACAATGACAAGCTGCTCGCCAAGGACGGCTACCAGAGTATCGTGCAGTTTGAGGCCGCAGTATTCAACCGCTGGGGCAAGAAACTATTCTCCTGGAACAAGCTCGACGATGGTTGGGATGGCAAGCACAACGGTCATGTGGTCAGCGACGGCGTCTATTTCCTTGTCGTAAACGCCAAGGGAGCAGACGGGAGAAAGTATCACATCCGTAAAGCCATCACCGTAATTTCAGGACACAACAGCCAGAAGGGGGAAAGTAGTGGCGAACAACAGTAAAGGAACCATTGAAGTCCTCGGCGCCAGAGTCCACAACCTGAAGGACATCGACGTCAGCATACCCCGTCAAAGCCTTACCGTCATTACAGGCCTCAGCGGCAGCGGTAAGTCCTCTTTGGCCTTCGACACCATATACGCCGAGGGGCAGCGGCGCTACATTGAGACCTTCAGCGCCTACGCCCGTAATTTCATGAGCAATCTGCAACGGCCCGATGTTGATAAGATAACCGGCCTGAGTCCCGTCATAAGCATAGAACAGAAGACGACCAACAAGAACCCCCGCAGTACGGTAGGTACGACAACCGAGGTCTATGACTTCCTGCGCCTGCTGTATGCACGGGCCGGCGAAGCATACTCCTACGTCACGGGCGAAAAGATGGTACGCTTCAGCGAAGAGCAGATGATCAGCCTCATCCATCAGGACTACGAGGGACGCAACGTCTGCATCCTAGCTCCGCTTGTCAGGAACAGGAAGGGACACTACCGCGAACTCTTCGAGAACATACGCCGGAAAGGCTACATCTACGCCCGCGTTGACGGCGAGATTAAGGAAATCCTGCCGGGCTTGAAGACCGACCGATACAAGAATCACGACATCGAAGTCGTCGTTGACCGCATCCGCATCCAGGACAAAGACGACCAGCGCCTGCGCCAGTCGCTGGCTACGGCCATCAAGCTCGGCGAAGGCCTTATCATGATATATGATATGCAGACAGAGTCGATACGTCACTACAGCCGCCTGCTCATGTGTCCCACCAGCGGCATATCATACCCCGACCCGGCACCCCACGCCTTCTCTTTCAACAGTCCGCAGGGCGCCTGTCCCAGATGCAAGGGCCTGGGCTACGTCAGCCTCATCGACACCGAGAAGGTAATGCCCGACAGCAGCCTGAGTGTGCGGCAAGGCGGGATCGCCCCGCTCGGCAAAGCCCGGCAGACCATGATATTCTGGGAAATAGAGGCCATCCTGGAAAAGTATGACGCCACGATGGATACGCCCGTCGGCCAGTTACCGGCAGAAGCCATAGACGAGATCTTGCACGGAAGCACCGAACGCCTGCGAATACCTGCCTCTACGACAAAGACGACCAATGACTACTACGTCTCCTACGAGGGACTTGCCAAATACATTGAACAAATGCAGGACAGCGAGATGGGGGCTGCCGCACAGCGATGGGCAGAACAGTTTAACCGGACCGCGGAATGTCCCGAATGCCACGGACAACGCATCAACAAGATCGCCCGCCACTATCGCATCAACGGACAGAACATAGCCCAGCTCTCAGCTCTTGACATCAGGGAGCTCTACCAATGGATCGACACATTGGAAGAGCGGCTCAGCGAGCACCAGCGCCTAATCGCAACCGAAATCATCAAAGAGATACGTACCCGACTGCGTTTCCTACTCGATGTGGGGCTGGACTACCTCTCGCTCAACCGTTCGTCTGTCAGCCTCTCCGGAGGCGAGAGCCAGCGCATCAGGCTTGCCACACAGATTGGCAGCCAGCTCGTGAACGTGCTCTACATCCTGGATGAACCGAGCATCGGACTGCACCAGCGGGACAATCACCGGCTGATACGCTCACTCAAGGCGCTGCGCGACACGGGAAACACCATTATCGTCGTCGAGCACGATCAGGAGATGATGGAGCAGGCAGACTATATCATAGACATCGGCCCACTGGCAGGACGCCGGGGCGGACAAGTAGTCTATCAGGGCTCATACGAAAACATGCTGCGCACCGACACCCTCACAAGCCGCTACCTGAAAGGGACGCTCAACATCGAGATACCACAACAAAGACGAGCCGGCAACGGAAAGATCCTGACGCTCAAGGGCGCATCCGGCAACAACCTGAAGCAAGTAGATGCCAGCTTCCCCCTGGGAACGCTTATCTGCGTGACGGGAGTGAGCGGAAGCGGCAAGAGCACACTCATCAACGACACACTACAGCCCATTCTTTCTCAGCGTTTCTACCGCTCACTACGCAACCCCCTACCCTACGAGAGCGTTGAAGGACTGGAATACATTGACAAAGTGGTAGATGTGGATCAGAGTCCTCTTGGCCGCACGCCAAGATCGAATCCTGCCACCTATACTGGTGTCTTCAATGACATCCGCAATCTTTTCGTGGAACTTCCGGAGGCTAAAATACGCGGATACAAGCCGGGACGATTCTCATTCAACGTAAAGGACGGACGCTGTCCGGTATGCTCCGGAAACGGCTACAAGACCATCGAAATGAACTTCCTGCCCGATGTATACGTACCCTGCGAAGAATGCCAGGGCAAACGATACAACCGGGAAACCCTCGAAGTACGCTTCAAGGGCAAAAGCATTGCAGACGTGCTGGACATGACGATCAATCAGGCTGTAGAATTCTTTGAGAACCAGCCGACAATCCTTAACAAGATAAAGGTGCTTCAGGACGTTGGCTTAGGATACATAAAACTCGGGCAGCCGAGCACAACACTTTCCGGAGGAGAAAGCCAGCGCGTAAAATTGGCCACAGAACTCTCGAAGAAAGACACGGGCCGTACATTATATATATTAGATGAGCCGACTACAGGTCTTCATTTTGAAGACATACGCGCCCTAATGCAAGTGCTGAACCGTTTAGTCGACAAGGGCAATACCGTCGTAGTCATCGAACACAATCTGGACGTTATCAAGTGTGCAGACTGGATACTGGATATGGGACCGGAAGGCGGCCGCGGCGGAGGTCAACTATTGTTTAGCGGTACGCCCGAAGCACTGGCCCAGAGCAACATCGGCCATACAGCACCCTATCTGAAGGAAGTCCTCACACAAGAGAAGGCATAACGCCAAAAGCGGGAAGACACAATCGAAGCAGACAGACAGGAATGAGGAGAAAAGGAGGATGCACCAATCATAATGCATCCTCCTCTTCATTACTTACTGCCCGTCAGGCAGTCAAATCCTGTCAACTTACCACCAGACATTATTCAGCAGCGGGTTATCCTGCTTCACGCCGGGGATGACGATACCGCCACCCAGGTCTATACCGCCGTAGCCGATGCCTAAGTCACTGGTCACGCTCTGGGCTATCATTCTCTCTGTGTTGAGCTTAACGACCTTTATGGCCGGAGCTATATATGCCTTCTTCATTTTACAAGTACCTTTTTATTGTTGATAATATAGATTCCATTGTTCGCTTTCTCTACGCGACGGCCAGCGAGGTCATAGATTTCGCCATCGTTTGAACCGTTGGACATCTGAACCTCCTCAATCCCCGTCTCGTCGTCTGCCTGGTGGATGAACATCTTCACGCCGAAGTCTGTATCCTTGTTCAGCACGGCACCAGACTCAAACCAGCAGCGGAATGCCTTGATGTCCGTGGCACCTATGGAGTACCAGAACATCTCACCGCTGATGAAGAGCCCGTCAGCCGGAACCTTCGAGGCTACCAGCGTGCCGGTGAACTTGCCGCCAGTATCATAGGCATCAGTTGCCGTGGCATCCGTGATGGCATTGAAGAGCGTCACGTCGTCAGCCTCGAAGCCTGTGATGTTCTTGGTGGTCTTGATGAGGTACGGCTTGCCGCCGGTGATGCCCTTCTTCGCTGTCATCGAGAATTCCGTGAAGTTCAGTCTTATGGCATCGGGGCTGACATCTGCATCGTCAGCGTATTCCGTCTCAAAGCCCGTGAACTCGGCCAGCCTGACGTCTGTGCCAAAAGCGGCCTCTGCCTTGGCCTTGGTCAGCGTGAAGGGCAGCACCAGAGTGCCCCACTCGTTAGCATTGATTGTGCGGTTCATCCTTACGTTGCCTTTCTCTCCGGCTGTATAGACGGGGAGGGTTGCAGAGTTTTCGTTGAAGACGATGCGCGAGTCGCCGATGGTGATTGTGAAGTTCACGTCTGGCAGGTTATACTCCACTTCGTCGGGTGTCGTGAAGGTCAGTGCGCTCAGCTTGGCGTTCAGCTCTGTGCCGATGGCCAGACCGGCATCTGCCGTTACATAGACCGTTATCAGCGTGCCGCTGTTGCCCTTGATGGGCTTGGAGTTACCGGAGAGGGCCGAGAAGGTCTTTTTGCCGTCCTTCGTACCTTCACCCACACCATGATCCTCGAAGCGGCTGCCAGGGACCTTGGAATCATAGGTGATGCCGTCGGGAAGGGTCAGTTCCATCGTGAAGGCCGTGAACACCACGTCGTTGTTCAGCTCAATGTCGAAGCTCGCTGTTCCGCCCTGAGGCACCGTCACGGGGTTTACGACCACCGTGTTGTCTGCCTGGGCACTCATGAGGCCGGCAAACAATGTCATTAGTAATAGAATCTTTTTCATCTTGAATTTGAATTAGTTTAAATTATTGTTTTTTGTTTTCGTTATCGTTTGCGTTTTTTGTATTCAGTTTGTTGTGGCTTTCGTAGCGAAGCGTTTGAACTTCGTTCGAGCCTGCTTCCGCTCGGAATAGCTCAAACAAGTTTGACTCTCCTCTCGCTTACTCGCAGCCTTCGTCTTCGTTTACTGCGGTTCTCTTTCCGTCTCCTGCGTCCTGCGTTCCTTGACGCCTGCACCTTGGTTCAGGATGATGTTCACCACCCTCACCGCATCTGTGATGCTGATATTGTTATCGCCATTCAAATCAGCGGCTTCGGGATGGAAATTCGAGGATGCATGACCTAAGATATAGTTCACGATACCAACGGCATCTGTAATGGATATGTTGCCGTCACCGTTTACGTCGCCCTGTTTGATATTCGAGACCGTCAAGGTTGCCGACAGGTCTGATGGTTTGATACCATCGCCAGCTGTAGTGGTCAACTCAATGTTCTTCAACTGAATGATATAATTACCTGCTGCCATACTATTGCTGATGCTCAACGAGATGTTTGCCACAGCGCCTTCATTGCCGCTGAAAGCCTTGGACGCACCGGAGAATACGGTAAACTGGTAGTTCCCGTTTGCCAGTTGTGAGTATCCTATAGAATGGTCATTCTTACGGTCGGTCAGGACAGCACTTGCCACATTCACGCCATCCGGCAAACTCAGTTCAAACTGCATAGCGGTAATCTCGTTTTCATTTGTCATACTGATTGGCAGGGTATAGTCACAACCGACAAGACCGCTTGCATCAGAAATTGCCAATGAAGAAGTAGCTGGCATTTCCACTATCTCCTTAAAATCTTTCCAATAATCTGCCGCCTCGTAGGCAGCCTTGCTACCTGCGGGAACATAGAGGGTGGCATTAGAGCTGTTAGTAAATGTTGAGGATTTAATGGACAAAGGAAATCTGTTCTTAACCGTAACAGAGGTCAGGGCGTAGCAGTACAGGAATACATCATCACCGATACTCGTCACGCTCGAAGGAATTATGATGGAAAGCATACCATAACATTCACGGAAGGTGAAGTCCTCGATACGCGTCACGCCTTCGGGGATTGTGATGGAGGTCAGGCCGGAGCAATGAGAGAAAGCAGTAGCCCCAATGCACGTCACTCTTGAGGGAATGTTGATTGAGGTCAGGCCGGAGCAATAAGAGAACGCATTCCTCCCAATACTCGTCACACCCTCTGGGATATTTATGGAGGTTAAGGTAGAACATTCATTGAAAGCACCGTCCCCAATGCTCGTCACGCTCAAGGGAATAATCGTATTCTGACAACCAGCCAACAATGTATTAGAACTCGTTTCTATGATTGCATTACAATTCTCGCGGGAATCAAACGTGGGATTATCTTCATCAACAATAACCGATGTCAGACTGGTGCAGCCAAACAACATTCCAGTTTCTATGCTTGTCACGCTCGAGGGAATAGTAATGGAGGTCAGTCCTTTGCAATTATAGAACGCAAGGCGACCAATGGTTGTCACGCTCGAGGGAATAGTAATGGAGGTCAGGCTGGAGCAGCCAGAGAATGCATTCATACCGATTTTCGTCACACCGTCTGGGATGTTTATGGAAGTCAGACTGGAGCATCCATAGAATGCACCTTCATAGATTATCGACGCACCCTCTGGAATGTTTATGGAAATCAGACTGGAGCAGCCAGAGAATGCATTAAACCCAATGCTTGTTAATGCTGTAAAGTACTGAAGTTCGTTGAATGAAGTGATATTAGCATTTTCCTTGAACACCTTGCCCAGACTGGTCACAGCTGCAGCCTCCATTATGCTCAATTCTCCATCGCCATTGGTATCCCAGTTGCCTACACATAGAGCCTTCACATTATCGTCGGCAAAGATGATGTTGGGTAATGGTGCTACTTCTTCTACGATACCGCCTTTGAATACATTTTCTGTCCAGCCAGCTGCGATATATGCATCACGTGTGCCAGCAGGTACGGTCAGAGTACATTTGGCAGAAATACCATTAAATGCATATAAGCCAAACGCAAAAGGTTCTTGTATATTTGAAACAACAGAGGTCAGGCTGGCACAGCCTGCAAATGCACTGTCATGAATGCTAGTGACGGACTCTGGAATTGTGATGGAGGTTAGGAGAGGGCAATCAGAGAAGACACCCTTCCCGATTCTTGTCACTCCTTCTGGGACGTTGATGGAAGTAAGGCTAGAGCAACCAGAGAAAGCCCAGTCCCCGATGCTCTTCACGTTCGAAGGGATGGCAATGGAGGTCAGGTTGGAGCATTCACAGAAAGCCATTTCTCCGATACTCATAATGCCCCCAGGCAAAGTTACGGTGGTCAGGCCCGAGCAAAAAGCGAAAGCACCGTCCCCGATGCTCGTCACGCTCGAAGGAATTATTGTGCTCTGACAACCGACAATTAATTTATTGGAGTTTGTTTCTATGACAGCATTACAGCTTTCACGTGAATCATACTTAGGATTTCCTCCATCTACGATAATGGAGGACAGACAGGAACAAGTACTGAAAATTCTGTTTCCGATGCTCGCCACGCTCGAAGGGATAGTAATGGAGGTCAGGTCAGAGCATTTTACGAAAACATAGTCCCCGATGCTCGACACGCTTGAAGGAATGGTGATGGCGGTCAGGCCAGAGCAATTATAGAAAGCCCCATACGCAAGGGACGTCACTGCATACCCATTAGCAGATGAAGGAATAGTTATTGCTCCTTCATAAGATTGTAAAATTGCTGGATTGCTGCCATTCCCTACTTGGCATGTCTTTTCACTCTCGCTAATGACTTGGAATGTCATGCTTACTCCTTCTACCGCGTTTGCAGTGAAAGTGTCACCATCAGCGCTCCATGAAGAAGTGCAAACCAGCAACAGCATCAACGTTGCCAATAAATGTTTAATGTTAATAGTTCTCATACGTGCATTGCTTTCGACTTGAACTTCGTCTTCGTTTGTGAATCTGTAAGATCTGTGGAATCTGTGTGACCCTTATTCGTTTTCGTTTATTGCGGTTCTCTTTCCGTCTCCGTTTCCAGCGTTCTGCGTTCCTTAACGCCTGCTGACTGGTTCAGGATAATGTTCACCACGGCTACGGCATCTGTGATGCTTATCTTGCTGTCACCGTTCACGTCAGCGGCTTCGGGATGGAAGGTGGCTGATGGACTGCCCAGAATGTAGTTCACGATACCGACGGCATCCGTAATGGATATCTTGTCGTCACCGTTCACATCGCCTAACTTAATATTTGAGACGGTCAAGGTTGCCGACTGGTCTGTTGGATTGATGCCAGAGGCGGCAGTAGTGGTCAGCTCAATGTTCTTTAACTGAATCGTATAATTACCTGCTGCCATACTATTGCTGACGCTCAATGAGATGTTTGCCACAACGCCTTCATTGCCGCTGAAAGCCTTGGACGCACCGGAGAATACGGTAAACTGGTAATTCCCGTTTGCTGCCTGTTTGTAACCTATAGTATGATCGTTCTTGCGGTCGGTCAGGGCTGCACTTGTCACGCTCACACCGTCCGGCAGACTCAGTTCAAACTGCATGGCAGATATTTCATCTTCATTAATCAGGCTGACAGGTAACGTAAAGGTATCACCAACATGGCCATTGACATTTGAAATAGATAAAGTATTACCGCTTGAAGGTCCGTCTCCTCCTGAGGGATCAGGATTTGTCGGATCGCTTGGTGTCACGATAGGAGCGTCGGTCAAGTATGGATAGCCAGTACCTTCATCTATCTTCCATACATTGTTAAAATCCCATCCAAGAGTTTGATAGACGCTCTTGGTTTTCAACTCAGCTTCTGTCTTGGCCCGACCTTCTACTGAGTCGTCAGTCTTCGTCTGAGGAACATTGTTCAACGAAACCTGCATAGTACTCAGTGCATAGTTAGTATTACCCGGCTCTGCAGCACCATTCTTAAAGCCACCGACCACACGACTTCCCCAAGATGACTGAGCTGTCAGTGAAAGTATGTTACAGCAGGCAACGCTATTGCTGATAGAAGCAGTCGATCCATCCAGTTCACCAACCACACCGCCACCATACGTAACACCGTTGACATCACCCTTGGCATAACACTTATCTATGCTGCTGAAGGTATAGCCAACAAGTCCTGCCGTAAACTGTGTACCAGTGACATTGGCCGTACTATAACAGTTTTCTATGGACGACTTGGCATAGCCGACCAGACCACCAGTATAAGAGTTACTACCAGTGGCAGTGACATCGCCAGCGGAATGCGAGAGGCTGACAGGTATTTCTGAGTAGCCAATTAGACCACCTACATAGTTGTTTGTACCTGTAGCTGACATAGTTACATTAGCAAGAGATTTTGTAATGCTTCCTCCTTGCTTGGCCGTCCCGGCCAAGCCTCCTGCACGTCTCTCAGTACCAGAGGCATTGATAGTAACAGTAGAACAGCATGATGTCACAGTGCAGTTAACCAACAACCCTGCAACACCACCAATCCAAGCATTGTCGGCAACTGAAGAGGCTTTACCGTCGAAAGTAACAGCATTCAGCGTTGAAGCCTCGACATAGCCTGCCACACCACCTACATGAATTGTTCCTTCAACGTCGCCCGTCACAGAGCAATTAACTATCCGTCCATTGGCATTTCGGCCAATCAAGATGCCCGTATAATCGCCACCTTTTACCTTTTTGCCCGAAGCCACTTCTACGGTGAGGTTCTTGATTTGTCCGGCAGAGAAGTTCGAGAACAAGCCGTTGTAGTTCTGTGTGGTGTTCATCCAGAGGCCAGTCACCTTGTGGCCGTCGCCGTCGATGTAGGTAGCCTCGCCGCTGTTGCGCCCGATGGCGGGCCAGCCCTCCGTGGGGCTGTTCTCGTTAATCCACTGTGTCAAGTCGATGTCATTCATCAGTTTGTAGTAGCCACGGTTCGAAGCACCTTGCAGGTCTTCTGCCGTATAGATGCGGTAGGGGTCGTCCTCCGTGCCACTACCAGGATAGCCGACGGTGGCAGAAGTAAAATAGGAGGGAGTCATGCCCTCCACATCGGCATATATCTGCACGGGGGCACCGCTCTGCAGGGCCTCTGTATCAAACGTCCAGTTATATCCGTCGCATACCATTGAAACTGCATCGCGGTCTTTATAGTAAAGGTAAACGGTTCCCCCATTAAGACTCTGTCCGCTGATGCTCGTAGCTTTTGAAACGAGGTCGCTTTTTATTATTGGCGGTGCAGCCTGATATTTCTTATAGGGGTAGCACTCCGTCTCCAAACTATTCCAGTTGTCATCAAAATTCCAACCCATCGACACGTAGGTGGCTTTTAGTCGCAGCAGCGACGGACCGATGCTGGTACCATTCTGCAGGTCGTCCCCTATTTCCTGCACCACGCCTTGCAATATCACCTTGGTCTGCGTCAAGGCTCGATTGCCTTCAGCTGAAGCGAGAGCACCAATAACAGTATAGTCCATATTGTCTGTGCTGCCATAAATGCGACCAACAGCAGAAGCCGTTGCTGAGACAGTACCATTGATGGTGACATTTGACTTTAGTGTTGTAGTGTTATAACTATTATCTATATTGTCTGCTGATATTTGCCCAACGATGCCACCCACTTTTGATGTTCCAAAGATGTTTGCGTATGCATAGTTGTTTTGGATAATTCCACCACTCTTCTGTCCTGCTAAGCCTCCAACATTATTAATACCAAGGATTGTGCCACTATAATAGTTGTTAGTAAGAATAAGACTGACAATATTACGGTAATAAACATAGTAATTGTAAGTTAAAGCTATTGCATTACCTCTTGATTCCCTTATATAAACATTATCCATAAATAAACATTTAGAATAATCCTTTGTGCCACACTGAGCAGTTCTTTGTTCAGAACTATAACCATAACTAGATATATCGCAGCCTATTAATCCGCCAACCCAGCTGTCACCGTTTATATTTCCAATGCTTGCACAGTTGTTTATCGGGCATGTTTTGGTAGTGCCATTTAATAATTTTTCTACTGTAATCTGCAGAATAGATCCCGAAGGAGCATTATTCGACTTACCAGAATATACGGTGTAAGTGTGCAAAGTGGGTGCCTCCACAGTGTTTAATACGGCGCCTACCAAACCTCCAACATACGACTGGCCGCAGATGTCGCCAAAATGGCTGCAACTCTCCATTTCTTCAATACATGCGCCTTGGCTGACACCTACGATACCACCACAGTAATCGCCTGTAGCTGTTATCTTGCCTTTGGAGAAACAAGATTCAAAACTACTGGTGGCTGTCTCAAGTGATCCAACTATTCCACCAACATACTGTTTACCTGAAATTGAGCCTTCATAGACGCAGTTTGTCAAGCTACCTGTGGCACACCAACCTATAATTCCGCCAGTATAGCTTTTTCCTGCTAAATCACTTTTCACGTTAATAGTGTTAAGTGTAATGAGTCTGGCTATGCCAAACAACCCACCTGTATAGCCACCTGAATTGGAAACACCTCCTATAGCACTACCATTTGAAAACTCTCCTCCATTTACAGTGCCAATAAAGCCTCCAATCACCCCAGATGTCCCAGGATCATTAAGCCCATTTGTAGCATAGGCATTTACGCTAAATGTTGAATAGTTTGTGTTACTGGAATTTCCTGCGAAACCACCTATCCATCTTTTTCCTACGACTCCAGTTTCCCCCGTCATTACCACATGACAATTGGTTACAGTAGATCCACTGATATATCCAAACATAGCACCAACATTATCGGCACCAGTAATAGTCGTTCCCTCAATTGTCAGGTCGCTAATGGTTGCGTTGGTAACATAGCCAAAGAATCCCACGTTATTCGTAGAAGTTCGCTTGATTGTTAGGCCTGTAATTTTATGGTTATTACCATAGAACTTTCCCTTGAAAGGGGCTGATTCCACACCAATGGGAAGCCATCCCTGACTGGGATTGTTCTCTGCAATCCAGTTGGTGAGATCCAAGTCCTTCATCAGTTTAAACACCACTCCCTCTTGATTAAGGAAATTCGATACCTGCGACAGCTGGTTCTCGTTGTAAATCAGATACGGGTCGTCTTCCGTTCCATTTCCCGAACCGCTGTACTGAGCGAATGTTGTTAGCAGTGAGCCTAGCAACACTGCCAACGAAGTTAATAGTCGTTTCATGTTCTATTTATTTGATTCTGTGCGTCCAGTTATTGTACCATCTATTTTAGCGTAATCTTCATTGAGATTCTTTTTTATATTATTATTTTTGTTCTCTATTATCTCAATACATGCATTCCTAAAATCTTCGTAAAACTCTTCACAACCGAGAACTACAGGAGTATCACTAATTGAATTCGACTCTCTATCGAGTTTAATTCCAATCTTTGGAATTCCAAGATGTGCTAATCCGCATCTTAGTTTATTGTATAATTGGTCTATACCTCTATACTTATTAAAACTATTAAGATTGTTTAGTGCAAGATTAAACTCTTCTCTTGATTTGCCATCAACGTCCCATTCATAAGTACTTAAACACTTTCCAAGGAATTCGATTCCAGTGGCCATTAGAGTAAAAGCATGAAACGGATGTTCTTTTTTCAACTTTTCGATTTCATCTATTAGGAAACATTGGATAAATTCACGTACTATCATAGGCAAATATTTCGTTGCCTAACAAACACCCCAGACTCGGCAATTAATCATTAGTTCAAGGTTAGCTTATGATACAAAAAAGGCGTAGGTGTCTGTTCTTCTGCCCATCCTGGAACTGTAGGCTCTCGCATTGCCCTCTCACACAGGATAGACAACGCCAGTTAGCCCACGCCAGTACGGACTATATATAAATTAAGGTATATAGAAACGTACTACGTAGACGTCTCGTTGTCATCTGTCTGCTGTGAGATAAGGAACTTGCGAGATTCACAGTTCACAACGACAGACGTTCGAAAACGTCTTTCTCATAAAATAAGACCGCCCGCTCACCCACTGCCGAGCTAACTGAGCGGCGTTGCAAAAATACAATTAAATGAGAGAACTGCCAAACAAATTCAAATATTTTTTTGCTTTGCCGAAGGAAAGTAATTTGAAGAGGCGGTCTCAATGGGATTGAAAGCCGGGAGAAACATATAATATTTAGCCGGGAAACGAGACGCAAGAGTCCCAAATGAATTCAGCCTTTATTCGACCCGTAAGAAGCCTTTATTCACATTGTATTCAGCCTTCATTCGAGGTGAAAGCACGGCGCAGGGAGGTGAAAACACGGCGTAGGGAGCCGAAAACAACGGCGTTGTTTTTTAGGCACAACCTTTTAGCCTGAAAGGTCGGAAAAGATACGGGTATGAATTAACACTTCAGCTAATGGCCTTTTTTCCTATCCCTCTTCCTATTTTTGTCTCCATCCCCTTCTATTTTCCCTTACTCCCCTATGCATTTTATGTTGCCAGCCCAGCAACTTGTGTTGCTCGCCCAACAACTTGTGTTGCTCGACTGGCAACTTATGTTGCTCGCCCAGCAACAAAAAATCCCAAACTAGGCAAAATCTTTTTGATGCCTGGACAAAATCTTTTCCTGACTTCGGCGTTGCGTCACCCTGCTGGCGAGCACCAGTTGACAATTCTGGAAATTTGGAGGTGCTTGTCAGTAAAAAAATCACCCTTTCTTTTTCTATTTCATAGAATTTATATACCTTTTGTCACAGATTTCACATACTCCACCCAAGATATTCCCAAGGTGTAGCCAAGGTATAGCCAAGGTGTAGCCAAGCTTAAAAGCCTGTCATTACCTTGGGAAAACACCGAGTACTGCTTGGATAGGGTATGGGTAGAGCGAATTTTCTCTTCGTTTCTGTCTGCCTGCTTCGAACATCCCCGCTAAACTGGGAGGTGGCATAAGCCGCAAATATTGTTAAAACGTGAACGGTTTCCTGTTTCAGGTGTACGCCTATAATGGAACCTCTAAACAAAACAAATAATATGAAAAGGCTGATTCTTTTTTCAATGGTATGCCTGATTGCCGCAGTAACTCAGGCACAGGACGACAAGGAAGGTGAAACGCTGCGGGAAGTAACCATTCGGGGATCTAATGTCGTGCAACGGGTGGACGGTCAGACCATCTATCCCACACGGCAGCAGTTGGAGGGCTCCACGGACGGCTTCTCGCTGTTGTCGAAACTGACACTGCCTCATTTGCGTGTTGACCCCGTGATGCATACCGTTACGGTGCTCTCGAACCCTGGCAACGTGCAGGTACGCATCAACGACATCGTTGCATCGAAAGAGGACCTGCTGGCTCTCGACATGAAAGCCGTGCAGCATATCGACTACATCGACAATCCAGGCGTCAGATATGGTGAGGGAATAACCCACGTCATCAACATCGTCGTGAAGAAACCCGTCAGCGGGTACGACATCGGGGCTGACCTGACAAATACG
>JAILKU010000106.1 GCA_024693505.1 Bacteroidaceae bacterium
AATCTCAGCCTCACTCTTTCCGACAGCAGGGCGATACATCCTGACGCGCTCGGTCACCAATTGCCCGTAATCCTTGTCGGGCGTCATCATAAAGGTCTCTATGCCCTGTTCGTCAGCCTGACGCGCCAGGGTACCGATGACATCGTCTGCCTCATAGCCCGGCACCTCTAGGATAGGAATATTGTAGGCCTCCAGAATACGCTTGATATAAGGCACGGCAAAACGGATGGCCTCTGGCGTTTCCTCGCGCTGCGCCTTGTATTCAGGATAGGCTTCATGCCGAAAGGTACCGCCTGCCGGGTCAAAGGCGACGCCCAGATGAGTAGGATGCTCCTTCTGCAGCACATCCTCGAGTGTGTTGACAAAGCCCAGGATGGCAGAAGTATTGTCGCCGCGCGAATTGTAACGCGGGTTCTTAATAAAGGCATAATATGCACGATAAATCAACGCATAAGCGTCCAAAAGATACAGTTTTTGCATAGATTCTTCCTATTTTGTCTGTAAAAATAAGCAAAAATTATGAATTGGTCATCTTTTTTATGTACTTTTGCACGGAGAAAACGAGAAAAGTGACTACTTTAGAGAAAATTCAGTCCCCAATTGCATCCGAACTGGCTGATTTTTGGTCGCAGTTTCAAGAAGCCATGCATCACGACAATCCGCTCTTGCAGATTGCCCTGAATCACCTGCTCCAGAAAAAGGGCAAGATGATGCGACCCACCCTGACTTTCCTGGCTGCCCGGGCCGCAGGCGAAATCAATCAGTCGGTAATGGACGCAGCGCTCGCTCTGGAACTCCTTCATACAGCCAGCCTGATTCACGACGATGTGGTTGACGAGAGTGACCGACGCCGCGGACAGATCTCGATAAATGCCCTGCTGGACAACAAGGCGGCCGTACTGGTAGGCGACTACGTCCTCAGCAAGGGCCTGCACTATGCCGCCCTCACCAGAAGCACCGACGTATTGGACTCTGTAGCTTCCATCGGGCAGCTCCTGGCTGACGGCGAGCTCCTGCAACTGCACAATATGGATGCAGAGACTTTCGAAGAAAGGTCATATTACGAAGTCGTACGCAAGAAGACGGCCTCGCTCTTTGCGGCCTGTGCCCAACTGGGTACGCAACTGGCTGGCGGCACCGAGGGAGATGCCGAACGTATGCGCCAGTTCGGACAGCTCGTCGGTACCTGCTTCCAGCTGCGCGATGACATCTTCGACTACGGTACACCTCACGACGTAGGCAAGCCCACAGGCAACGATATGCGAGAGGGCAAGCTGACGCTGCCCGTCATCCACGTCATCAACAAGACGCAGGACAAGGAAATGACGGACATCGCCCGCAGGGTGCGTCGCGGCGAAGTCAGTCAGGAAGAGATTGACAACCTGGTTGCCTTCACTCGCGAGAAAGGCGGACTTGACTATGCCGAATGGGCAATGGATGAGTTCCGCATGATGGCTGCCGGACTGATAGACGAAGGCGCTCAGGCTGAAGTGGCTGAGGCGCTGCATCTCTATGTGGATTACGTTGCCCAACGTAATCTGTGATTTCAAAGCATTTTCGCAAAAGAACCTGCATTCCACCTTTTTGTTCGTGACGGGGCAGAGTTTTTCCTTTAGTATTACCAGCTCAAGGATGTAAGACGATGAGGAATAGGCCTGTCAGCAGCAGGGCCAGGACTTCAGCTGTGCGGTTTATACGTACCGCCTTCTGCATGTCTGCCGTTTCGAGGGGGCGTTCGTTTTCTCCGATGAACGGTTTCTCCACTATCTCACCAAAATAGGTGTGAGGTCCGCCAAAGCGGCAGTCCAGTATGCCGGCCAATGCCGCTTCGGGCCAACCACTATTGGGGCTGGCGTGACAGTTGGCATAGTGCCGGATGAAGCGCAGCAGGCCGCAACGGCGCTGACGGCCTGAGATAAGGACGTTGGCCACAACCATCAGCAGGGAAGTCAGCCGGGCTGGCAGATAGTTGGCTGCATCATCCAGGCGGGCAGCCACACTACCGAACTCGCGGTAGCGGCTCGTACGGTAGCCAATCATTGAGTCAAGAGTATTCACCATCTTATAGGCCAGCATGCCTGGCGCACCCAGAAGAGCGAACCAGAAAAGGGGGGCTACCACACCGTCGCTCAGGTTCTCGGCCAGGGTCTCAAGGGCCGCAGTACGCACTTCCTGCGGAGAGAGTTCTGATGTATCGCGTCCCACGATACGGGCCACCTGTTTCCTTCCCTCTTCCGTTGAGCGGTCTATAGCCTGAAATACGGCTTTCACCTCGCGGATCAGGGTGGTGCCGGCCAGGCAGTAGAAAACGGTCAGGACGTTGAAGAGCAGGAAGGCGGTACTCGTCAAGATTGACGTAGGCCGCAGCAGCTGGCAGATGCCCCAAGTCAGGCCAAAGACTGAAGCAACCAAGCCTATAGCCACCAGACCTCCCCGCAAACGACGATGCCTTCCGGCATTCCAGCGCCTTTCGCACCACGCGATGCAGCGCCCGAACCAGACTATCGGGTGCGGCAGGCAAGGCGGGTCGCCAAAAGCAAGGTCCAAGAGCCAGCCCAGCAGCAGGGAAAGAAGCAACAGAGTCTTCACAGTCAAGAATCTTGAGGTCTTGGGTTAAGGTTAGAGTTATCGTTATCTTTCAGTATTTCATAAAGGCGCCCTACATCGAGATGATTCCTGACATGAAGGGCCAGACGGTCATACTGCTCCTCCTTGAACGTTGCGTAGTCCAAGGGTGGAGGAGCTGCGACAAAGAGGTTTGCGAAAGGCGAGAGCAGGGCATCGATGACAGGTCTGTTGTCCAGCACGCCGTGAAGATAGGTTCCCCAGCAACGCTCATCCCTGTAGAATCCGTCCTGTCGGCCATCGTCCAAAGAAGCAAAGGGAGAAGGTGCCGTACCCGCCAGCGGAACCGTCTCACCCATATGAATTTCATAGCCGCGAAGCGTCTGGGAACCCTCTCCGACCATCCGCGTCTGAAACACAGTCTGGCGCGTCACCTTGCGACCGCTCATCGTAGTCGTAACAGGCAGCAGACCCAGTCCAGGCAGACGCTCTAAAGGTCCTTCTACGTGATTAGGATCGCATATCTCGGCACCCATTATCTGATAGCCGCCACAGATGCCGATAACCGTCTTGCCCCGACGATGAGCCATCAGTATCGCATCTGCCAAACCTGTCTGCCGCAGCCAGAGCATATCGTCGAGCGTTGACTTTGTGCCGGGCAGAATGATAATGTCTGACCAAAGCAGTTCGCCGGGCTCCTGGGTATAGAAGAGGCTAACGCGCGGGTCCTCGTCCAAGGCATCGAAGTCGGTATAGTTCGAGAGGTGGCGCATCTTTATCACAGCCACAGTAACGTTCCTTCTTCCCATCTTGCCGGGTTCCGAAGGGTGCGACTGGCGGAAGCGGCGGTCCAGCGCCACACTATCTTCCTCCTCGATGCGAATGTCCTGAAAGTACGGAATAACGCCCAGGACGGGCACATCGCATAGTTCCTCAATCTGGCGGCGCCCGGACTCAAAGAGACGTAAGTCGCCACGGAACTTATTGATAATGATGCCCTTGATGAGGGCACGGTCCTCTGGTGTCTGCAAGGCAATGCTGCCATAGGTCGAGGCGAAGACTCCGCCGCGGTCAATATCGGCTACAAGCAGAACGGCAGCACCGGCGTGGCGGGCCATCGGCAGGTTTACCAAGTCGGTCTGGCGCAGGTTCAACTCGCTTATGCTGCCCGCCCCCTCCATTACGATAGGGTTATAGCGGGCGCTGAGGCGGTCATAGGCGGCACAGACCTCAGCCCTGAAGTCGATTGGGCTAGAGGGACTAGTAGAACTAGTAGGACTAGTTAAACTAGATGAACTAGATTGGCTGGATGAGCCTGGCGAATCTGAGGGGCTGGCTTCTCCCTTGCCTTCCGCCCTCCGCCAGAAGTCGTAGGCGTCGCGATTACCTATCGGGCGACCATTCAAGACCACTTGGCTCGTCATATCGCCCTGCGGCTTCAGCAGCAGCGGATTCATATCCGTATGACAGGGGATGCCTGCGGCCTCAGCCTGCATCGCCTGGGCGCGACCTATCTCAAAACCGTCGGGCGTTGCGTAGGAGTTCAGGGCCATATTCTGCGCCTTGAAGGGTGCCGGATGATAACCGTCCTGTCGGAAGATGCGACAGAGGGCTGCAGCCAGGACACTCTTCCCCACATCGCTGCCCGTACCGGCCAGCATGACGGGCCTCAGACCCTGTCGGGCTGACTTCTCACCGGCAGAGACGGAGGAACGGCTCTTGCCCAACAGACAGTCGGTTAGGGCAGAGACGAGCAGATCGTCTTCCTCCGCCGTCTGTGCCGCTACACGGAAATGATGGGGCGAGAGGCCCTCGAAATTCGAGGCATCGCGGATGAGGATGCCGTACTCGCGGGCCAGGCGGTCCTTCAGCCGGGCAGCCGTAATTCCTTCTGCCCGCACCAACATATAATTCGTCTGCGTAGGCGCTACGCTGAGATCGGGAATCTCAGAGAGCCGCTGCTGCAGGCGCCGGGCCTCGGACAGATAGCCCTCAATATCCCTTACGGCGCAGGCTTCGTGACGGATGAGCCAGTCGGCAGCCTCGATGGCCAGCGCATTCACCGACCAGGGCCGGAGGAAACGGCGCAGGCGACCGATCAGTTCGGGCGCGCCCAACACATAGCCGATGCGCAGGCCGGGCACAGCATAGGTCTTCGTCAGCGAATGGAGCTGCAGGATATTGCCGGCGCTCAGGACGGCTTCGACTGTAGGCAGAGGCGCAGCAGTATAGTCCTCATACGACTGGTCGAGCACCATCAGCCGGCTCTGTGCTGCCAGCCGGAGCACTTCCTCGGGCGGCAGGACGCGCCCAGTCGGGTTGTTCGGATTGCAGAGCCAGCGGAGCGCCTGCTCCGTCCCGTCCTCCCCGGCAGGTTTCAGGCCGTTGAGTCGGCTGGCATCGGCATATTCGCTGAACGTAGGCTGGGGGCAGACATAGTGCTGCAGGCCCTCAGCCCGCGCCATCTGAGCGATGAGGTAGATGGCTTCCGTAGCGCCGCTGGTCACCAGCAGGCAATCCCGTCCCACCCCTTTGCGGCTGGCGATAAGGGCCTCCAGCGCCTCGGGCTCCGGCTCGGGGTAGGAAGCAATGCGGTCCAGCCGCGAAGCCAGGAAGAGCTTCAGCCCGTCCAGGTCGGCATGACTGTAGATATTGCTACTGAAGTTATGTCGGATGCCCTCGTAGCGAAAGGCATCGTCTCCGTGTCCTCTGAGCATTTTTCTGTCGTTTAGCGGGGCTTTCTGTCCCCTTCGGGCTGCAAAGTTAACCAAATAAATCCAATTTTCCCTGCTTTCCGGCGAGAATTTTCTCCTTTGATGGAGAGAATTTTCCCTTTCGCGGGAGAGAATATTCTCTTTCCTCCCAGGTATAAATTGAACTAGACCCGGGTTTCGCAAGAACCAGACCCGGGTCTTTTTTCATTTCGCCCCTCAGCTGCCGCGCGGATTTCAGTTCTGCATTGACCTCAGTCCCTCGTTCAACTTTGGCGGCAAGCACGCCATAACGAAGCTGTGGTCACCCTATATGAGCTTCGGCTAGCCTTCTAAAGCACATTTAACACAGATTTTTCGGAAAAAGCGTAGGCCTTACGGGATTTTTTCGTATCTTTGTAGCCGAAACCTGTAAACTAAACCAAAATTATGATGAAAAGTTATCCTAAAATCGGGATTCGTCCCACGATTGACGGCCGCCAGGGCGGCGTTCGCGAAAGTCTGGAAGAAAAGACAATGGCGCTGGCCAAGGCTGTTGCCGAGCTGATTACAAATAACCTGCGCAACGGAGACGGTTCGCCCGTGGAGTGCGTCATCTCTAACACGACAATAGGACGCGTCGGCGAAAGTGCCGCCTGCGCCGAGCAGTTTGAGCGCGAGGGTGTGGGTAGCACCATCACCGTAACCTCCTGCTGGTGCTACGGCAGCGAGACGATGGATATGGATCCCCACCGTCCGAAAGCCGTCTGGGGCTTCAACGGCACGGAGCGTCCGGGCGCTGTCTATCTGGCTGCCGTACTGGCCGCTCACGCCCAGAAGGGCCTGCCCGCCTACGGCATCTACGGTCACGATGTGCAGGACCTCGACGACAACACCATCCCGGCTGACGTTGCCGAGAAGATCCTGCGCTTTGCCCGCGCCGCACAGGCTGTGGCTACGATGCGCGGCAAGTCGTACCTCTCGCTGGGCAATACCTGTATGGGCATTGCCGGTTCTATCGTCAACGCCGACTTCCTGCAGCAATACCTGGGCATGCGTACCGAGTACGTTTCGCTGGTGGAGATTCTGCGTCGCGTCGATTTCGGCATCTACGACAAGGACGAGTTCCAGAAGGCAATGGAATGGGTGGAGAAATACTGCAAGCCCAATGAGGGACACGACTACAACGAGGACCGTCCGCTCTTTCCCGGCACACCGATGACGACCTTCAACGGCAAGGGAAAGGGAAAGAACCGGCAGGAGAAGGACGAGGACTGGGAGTTCACCGTAAAGACCATGATGATTATCCGCGATCTGATGCAGGGCTCCGAGCAGCTGCTCAAGCTGGGCTACAAGGAAGAGGCCATCGGACACAACGCCATCGCAGCAGGCGTGCAGGGACAGCGCCAGTGGACCGACTACAAGCCAAACTTCGACTTCCCCGAATCCCTTATGTGCAGCAGCTTCGACTGGAACGGGCCTCGCGAAGCCCACATACTGGCTACTGAGAACGACTTCCTCAACGGTATGTCTATGCTCTTTGCCCACCTGCTGACGAACAAGGGCGTGATGTTCAGCGACATTCGCACCTACTGGAGCCCCGAAGCCGTAGAGCGTGTGACGGGCAAGCGTCCTCAGGGCGGCGCAGCAGGCGGTTTCATCCATCTGATCAACTCGGGCGCCACTACACTCGATGCCACTGGCGCTATGACTGACAAGGACGGACAGCCCACGATGAAATCGCATTGGGAAATGACCCAGAAGGATGTCGAGGCCTGCCTGGAAGCCACAAGCTGGATGCCAGCCGACCGAGACTACTTCCGCGGCGGAGGCTACTCGTCGCACTTCCTGACGAAGGGCGGCATGCCTATGACGATGCTGCGCCTCAACATGGTGCAGGGCCTCGGCCCCGTACTCCAGCTGGCCGAGGGATGGACCGTAGAACTGGAACCCGATGTGAACGACATACTCGACAAGCGTACGGACCCCACCTGGCCCACTACTTGGTTTGCTCCGCGCCTCGACCCGACCCGCGACGCATTCAAGGATGTCTATTCGGTAATGAACAACTGGGGCGCTAATCACGGCGCTATATGCTACGGCCACGTCGGTGCAGATCTCATTACGCTGGCTGCCATGCTGCGCATCCCCGTCTGCATGCACAACATCGCCGACAAGGACATCTTCCGCCCGGCAGCCTGGAATGCCTTCGGCATGGACAAGGAAGGCGCCGACTACCGTGCCTGCCAGAACTTCGGACCAATATATAAATAAGTATAGATTATGGAAAAGAAAAAGTTGGTGGAGAGGAAATACCTCTTCACCTTCATCCTTATCACATCCCTATTCGCACTATGGGGCTTTGCCAATGACATCACCAACCCTATGGTTGCCGCTTTCCAGACGGTAATGGAACTCTCGGCAGCCAAGGCCTCAATGGTGCAGTTCGCCTTCTACGGAGGTTATGCCACAATGGCCATTCCTGCGGCACTCTTCATCCGCCGCTACAGCTACAAGGCGGGCGTAATGCTTGGCTTGGCGCTCTACGCTACGGGAGCCTTCCTCTTCATCCCTGCTGCGCAATACCAACAGTTTTCCTTCTTCTGCGTCTCACTCTACATCCTGACATTCGGTCTGGCTTTCCTTGAGACAACGGCCAATCCCTTCATCCTGTCGCTGGGAAGCAAGGAAACCTCTACCCGACGCCTTAACCTGGCGCAAGCCTTCAACCCAATGGGCTCGCTATGCGGTATGGCTGTGGCCTCGTTCATCGTGCTGCCGCAGCTACTCTCCGACCGTCGCGACGAGGCTGGACAAATTATCTTCGGCTCGCTCTCGGAGATCGAGAAGGCACAAATCAGGCTTCACGACCTGGCTGTGATTCGCAATCCTTACGTGGCCATCGGGCTTGTCGTCCTTATGATGTTCATCATAATAGGCCTGACCAAGATGCCTAATACAAACACCAATGAGGAAACCGGTAACGGAACAGCTGCGCCAAAATCGACCGCCCGCCAGACACTCCTGCGCCTTTGGGGCAATACCGTCTATCGGGAAGGCGTAGTAGCTCAGATTTTCTACGTCGCTGCACAAATTATGGTCTGGACCTTCATCATCCAATATGCCGACCGACTGGGCATCAACAAGGCTGTGGCACAACGATATAACATAGTTGCAATGTCAATGTTCCTCTGTAGCCGCTTTATCAGCACGTTCCTAATGAAATATGCCAATCCGCGATTCCTGTTGGCGGTCTTCGGCATAGGCGCTGCAATCTGTACCATTGGCACCATCTGCATTGATGGTATAGGCGGACTCTATGCGCTAGTGGGTATCTCAGCCTTTATGTCGCTGATGTTCCCCACTATTTATGGTATTGCCTTAGAGAATATAGATGCTGAAGACACCACGCTGGGAGCTGCATTCCTCGTTATGGCCATTGTGGGCGGTGCCCTAATGCCGCCGTTGCAAGGCATGATTATCGACCTCGGTACAGTTTGCGGGTGGCCCGCAGTAAACGTTTCCTTCGTGCTGCCCCTCCTTTGCTTCGTCATCATCACACTTTACGGCTATCACGCCTGTCGCCTAAGAGACAAATAAGAGATTACCCTTTTTTGCCTTCTGCCTACAGGCTGGCTGCCAGACATTTTCTCGCTTATGGGGATAAAATTTCCATGTTCCTCATAATAAATCCTTTATTATGTGCTCACTTAATCGATTTTTTCGTACCTTTGCAGCCGAAATTGAAAATCCTATAAGATTATGGCAAAGGAATATAACTTTAGAGAGATTGAACAGAAGTGGCACGAACTGTGGGTAAAGAACAAGACATACCACGTAACGGAGGACCCGAAGCGCCAGAAGTTCTATGTATTGAACATGTTTCCCTATCCCAGCGGAGCAGGCCTTCACGTTGGCCATCCCCTGGGCTACATCGCCAGCGATATCTACGCTCGCTTTAAGCGTCAGCAGGGATTCAACGTGCTGAACCCTATGGGCTATGACTCCTATGGTCTGCCTGCCGAGCAGTATGCTATCCAAACAGGACAGCATCCCGAGAAAACAACGTTCCAGAACATAGACCGCTATCGCGAGCAGCTGGACAAGATAGGCTTCTGCTTCGACTGGGACCGCGAGGTGCGTACCTGCGCCCCCGGTTATTACAAGTGGACGCAATGGGCTTTCCAGAAAATGTACGGCAGTTTCTTCTGCAACAAGTGTCAGCAGGCACGTCCTATTGCTGAGCTTGTCAGCCATCTGGAAGTTCACGGCACTGAGGGACTTGACGTTGCACAGTCTGAAGACCTGACGTTTACGGCAGAAGAATGGAAGTCTTGGGACGAGACGCGCCAAAGCGAGGTGCTGATGAACTACCGCCTGGCCTTCCTGGGCGAGACGATGGTGAACTGGTGCCCCAAACTGGGTACGGTGCTGGCCAACGATGAAGTGGTGGAAGGCGTAAGTGTGCGCGGCGGTTACCCCGTGGAGCAGAAGAAGATGCGCCAGTGGTGCCTGCGCGTCAGTGCATACGCCCAGCGCCTGCTGGACGGGCTGGATACCATACAATGGAGCGAGAGCATCAAGGAGACTCAGCGCAACTGGATAGGCCGCAGCGAGGGTACTGAGGTGCAGTTCCGCATCGCCGACACGGACGAGGAATTCACCATCTTCACCACCCGCGCCGACACGATGTTCGGCGTAACCTTCATGGTGCTGGCACCCGAGAGCGAGCTGGTGGCCAAAGTCACCACAGCCGGGCAGAAGCAGGAGGTGGAGGCCTACCTGACCTACGTGAAGGGACGTACGGAGCGCGAACGCCAGATTGACCATAAGATAACGGGCGTCTTCAGCGGTTCATACGCCATCAACCCCTTTACTGGCGAGCGTAACCCCATCTGGATAAGCGAATACGTGCTGGCCGGTTACGGCACAGGTGCCATTATGGCTGTGCCCGCCCACGACAGCCGCGACTATGCCTTTGCCAAGCACTTCGGGCTGCCCATCGTACCCCTTATCGAAGGAGCCGACGTCAGCGAGGAGAGCTACGATGCCAAGGAAGGTATCGTCTGCAACAGTCCCGCCGCAGGGAAAACACCCTACTGCGACCTCTCGCTGAACGGGCTGACGGTGAAGGAAGCCATTGCCGCCACAAAGAAATACGTCTCGGAACACGGCCTGGGACGCGTGAAGGTGAACTACCGCCTGCGCGATGCCATCTTCAGCCGCCAGCGCTACTGGGGCGAGCCGTTCCCCGTCTATTACAGGCACGGCATCCCGCAGATGGTGCCCGAGGAGTGCCTGCCCGTGGAACTGCCTCACGTAGAAAGCTTCCTGCCCACCGAGACCGGCGAGCCGCCACTGGGCAACGCTCAGGTATGGGCCTGGGACGAAGCCAGCCGCAAGATTGTAGATAAGAGCCTCATCGACGAGAAGACCGTCTTCCCCCTGGAGCTCTACACGATGCCAGGGTTTGCCGGCAGCAGCGCCTACTACCTGCGTTATATGGACCCCCACAACGACAAGGCCCTGGTGAGCCGCGAGGCCGATGAGTACTGGCAGAACGTGGACCTCTACGTGGGTGGCAGCGAGCACGCCACGGGCCACCTCATTTACAGCCGCTTCTGGAACAAGTTCCTCTTCGACCTTGGCGTGAGCTGCAAGGAAGAACCCTTCCAGAAGCTCGTCAACCAAGGCATGATACAGGGCCGCTCGAACTTCGTATATCGCATCAAGGACACGAACACCTTCGTCTCCCTGGGACTGAAAGACCAGTACGAGACAACGCCCATCCACGTAGATGTGAACATCGTGCGGGCTGACGTGCTGGACGTAGAAGCCTTCAAGGCATGGCGTCCCGAGTATGCATCGGCCGAGTTCATCCTGGAGGACGGCAAGTACGTCTGCGGATGGGCTATCGAGAAGATGTCGAAGAGTATGTTCAACGTGGTGAATCCCGATATGATAGTAGAGCGCTACGGAGCCGATACCCTTCGCCTGTACGAGATGTTCCTGGGCCCCGTGGAGCAGTCGAAGCCCTGGGATACGAACGGTATAGACGGTTGCCACCGCTTCCTTAAGAAGTTCTGGCAACTGTTCTGGGACAAGGATGGCAACCTGCAAGTGACCGACGGCGAACCAACGCCAGACAACCTGAAGACGCTGCACAAGCTCATCAAGAAAGTGACGTCGGACATAGAGACTTTCAGCTACAACACCAGCATAAGTGCCTTTATGGTTGCTACAACTGAACTGACGCAGCAGCAGTGCCGCAGCCGGCAGGTGATGGAGCAGATGGTGATCCTGATAGCCCCCTTTGCGCCCCACATTGCCGAGGAACTGTGGCAGGTCATGGGCCACGAGACTACAGTTTGCGACGCCCCCTGGCCTGAATGCAATGAGCAGTACCTGGTGGAGAGCACCGTGCGACTTGGTGTACAGTTCAATGGCAAAGTGAAGTTCTCGATGGAGTTCCCCGTCGATGCTGCCCCGCAACAGATGGTGGAGCAGGTGATGCAGGCCCCCGAGGCTGAGAAGTACCTGAAGAACATGCAGGTCGTAAAGACCATAGCCGTGCCGGGTCGTATCGTGAACATCGTGGTGAAACCCGTATAGAATGAATAAACAATATGCTCGGGCCTGGGAGTTCGCAAAGGACTTCCTCGCCATCAACCTGGGTCTTGCCATCTATGCCTTGGGGTGGGCCGCCTTCCTGCTTCCCTATCATATTACTACGGGAGGCCTGACGGGTATGTTCGCCATCCTATATTATGTGACAGGTTTTCCCATCAGCGGAGCCATCATGATAGCCAATGCCATCCTGCTGCTGATAGCTTTCAAGCCGCTCGGATGGAGGTTCGTACTGAAGTCTGCCTACGCCGTTGTGGCCCTCAGCTCCTTTCTGAGCCTGGGCCAGCGGATGATGACGGCCGACGACGGCAGCTTCATCCAGCTGCTCGGGCCCGGTCAGGACTCTATGGCCTGCGTGTTGGGCGCCATCATGAACGGCATAGGCATCGCCACGGTCTTCCTGCGCGGCGGCAGTACAGGCGGATGGGACATCATCGCAGCCCTGGTGAACAAGTACCGCAACGTATCCTTCGGACGCATGCTACTCTACCTGGACTTCGTGGTTATCGGTTCCTGCTGGCCCATCTTCCACGACTACCGGATGGTGGTGTTCGGCTACGTGACGCTGGCCATATACACATTCGTGCTGGATATGCTGGTTAACAGTTCGCGACAGGATACGCAGTTCATCATCTTCACGCAGAAGGGCGAGGAGATTTGCTGGCGTATCGTGCACGAGACATCCCATTCGGTGACGCGGCTGAACGGCGAGGGCTTCTACAGCCACCAGGCAATGGAGGTGCTCATCACCATCGTTCACAAGCGGGAGCAGGTACAGATCCTCCGACTCATCCACGAGGTGGACCCTGCAGCATTTGTCTCGCAGAGCCGGGCTGAGGGCGTCTATGGCAACGGGTTTAACATGATACGAGCCTAAGGGCATAATATATATATGGTAAGGAAATTGAAAAACATTCTTTTTGACGGCATAAACCCCTGGAACATGGTGAAGGACTATGCACAGATGACGGCGGGTCTGCTCATCTACTCACTGGGCTACGTCCTGTTCCTGCTCCCCTATAAGATCATCAGCGGAGGCGTGAGCGGTGTGGCCACACTGGTGTTCTACAGCACGGGGATTCATCCCAACCTGACCTACCTGGCCATAAACATCTTCCTGCTGATGCTGGCCATGAGGATCATGGGCTGGCGCTACTTCTTCCGCACCATCTACGGCACGCTGGTCGCCACAGCCTTGATAGGTCTTTTCCAGGGCATTATAACCGACATCGGTCCCGACGGTCACGAGCAGCTGCGCCGCATCGTAGGCGACCAGACCTTCATGGCCTGCGTAATCGGCGGACTGATGGAAGGCCTGGGACTGGCCATCGTCTTTATGGGCGGCGGAAGTACGGGCGGAACGGATATCATCGCCTCTTGCGTGAACAAGTACTGGGACATCTCGCTGGGACGCATGATGCTCTTCATAGACATTGTCATCGTGGGTTGCAGCTACCTGATCTCGCAGGACATACAGCTCGTCGTAATAGGTTACGTGACGATGATCATAAGCATGAACTTCCTGGACTACGTCATCAACGGTGCGCGCCAGAGTGTGCAGTTCATCATCATCAGCAACCGCCACGAGGAGATCGCCCTGGCCATCAGCGAGCGAGTGAAGCGAGGCATCACGATACTCTACGGCGAGGGGTGGTACAGCCGCGAGGAACGGCGCGTGCTGCTCATCATGGCCCGCAAGTACGAGAGCCGCCATATCTTCCAGCTCATCCGCGAGATGGACCCCGCAGCCTTCGTCTCGATGAGCAATGTGGAAGGTGTATTCGGCGAGGGATTCGACAAGATAAAGACACCATCACCCACCCTGCCGATCGGGCGGGGAGAGTAGGCAAAATAATCTACGCGCGAAAGGAAAAATTATGAGGAAAGAAGATGAGAAACCAGGAGCCGTGGAGCTGCCCAAGCTTATCATGGCGACGAACAATAGTTTCAAGCTGGGCGAGGTGCGCCAGATGGTGGGCGACCGCTATTCTGTCATGGGTCTGGCTGATATCGGATGCCACGAGGACATCCCGGAAACCGCATCTACCCTGGCCGGCAATGCGCTGCAGAAGGCGCGCTACGTGTATGAGCACTACGGCATGGACTGCTTTGCGGACGATACCGGACTCGAGATAGAGTTCCTGGGCGGCGAGCCGGGCGTTTACACGGCCCGATACGGCGCCATGAACGGCTACGGCGAGAGTCATGATACGGACGCCAACATACGCTGCATTATGGACAAGCTGCGCTTCGCCCCGCACAGGAGGGCCTGCTTCCGCACGGTCATCGCCCTCGTCATGGACGGTAAGGAACACCTCTTCGAAGGCGTCGTACACGGCGAGATCCTTAGGGAGCGGTGCGGCACCGAGGGCTTCGGCTACGACCCGGTCTTCGCGCCGGAGGGTCGCGGACTGGCCTTTGCCGAGATGCCCCTGGCGGAGAAGAACCGTATCAGTCACCGCGGCAGGGCGGTCCGCCTGCTGGTCGAGTACCTCAGGGATATCGCGCAGCAGTGAGCCCCTCTCCCTGGAAAATCTAGTCTATCTAGCCATTCTATCCACTCCGGTAATCACCTCTAAACCTCTATAATATGAAGCAGAGATTATTTATTATAGTTGCCCTGTTCCTTACCGCGGCAACCGCGATGCAGTCGCAGAAGATAGGCGAGTGGAAAGTCTATCTCTCCTACTGGAACTCCACCGGCAACGAGGCCGTCGAAGGTCGCGTCTATGCCCTATGCGAGGGTAACCTTCTCTCGTACAACACCGGGGACTCCGAGGTAAGGACCTACGACCAGCTCACGGGCCTCAACGGCGTACACATCGGCCGGATGGGCTATAGCGCCGGAGCCGGACGCCTCATGTTGGTCTATGACGACAGCAATATCGACCTCATGGACGAAGAAGGGGAAATCGTGAACATGTCGGCCCTCAGGGACAAGAATCTTTCCGGACGCAACGTGAACGGAATCTTCGTCGAGGGCACCACGGCATGGCTCGCCACCGGGTTCGGCTTCGTCGAGGTAGACATGCAGGAAGCCGTATTCAGGAACACCTACCTGATGGGCTTCAGCGTCAACGGCATCGCAGCGACCGACTCGCGCATCTTCCTGGCGACCGACAAGGGTATCTATACCTGCCTGCGCAGCGAGAATATGCACGAGACAGCCAGATGGTCCCTCATCGACGACCAGCCCGCACTGGACATCGTACCCTTCGGGGGCAAGCTTCTCGTGAGGCGTTCCTGGTGCATCTACCGCATGGATGACGGCGGCAGCGGCAGCGTCGTTACTACCGACCGCTTCGACTGGATCCACCTTTCGGGCGGCGCCGTCCTATGGGGAAACAGCAGGAAGGTCGAGTTGGCCACATCGCTCAGCCAGGTAAGGACAATCGAGACGCCACGCGAGTGGAAGCATGCTTCCTATCAGGACGGAACCCTCTGGGCCAGCGAAGGCGAGCACGGCCTCTGCGCCTACCGCCTCACGGATGACGGACTAAGCCAGGCCGCAGGACCCATTCAGCCCAACAGCCCGAAGCACGACCTCTGCTACAGGATACGCTGGGAGGGCGACCGCCTGCTCGTGGCAGGAGGTATCAACACGGTGGACCCGACCTACAACCCCCTCACGGCTATGTACTACGAGGAAGGACAGTGG